>NZ_DASZBA010000242.1:0-17936 GCF_035944575.1 Noviherbaspirillum sp. | reverse complement strand
TACGATGCGATGTTGCTGGCTGAAGAGTTCGCAGCCTCCCGAGAATGCTTCGCAAACTTCCTTCCCTCCGTCGTACCCTCACCCGGCAAGTCGCGACCCCCTCCACCAGCACCAACCCCTGATTCGGAACCACGAATATCTCGCCCGGCCGCAGCTCAACATCTTCCAGCTGATTAAAAGCAGTGATCAACGCCCGTCCGGACAGGCATTCAATGCCAATGCCCTCCGCACGAACCAGTGATAGGGGATGATTTTCGTGCAATAGCCATTCCACGTGGCTCTGCGGATTAGCGAACAGTACGGGCTGCATGATTTTCTCCTTAAGCTGCGACATGTCTGCAGAGTACGCAGGCCTACACCAGCCAAACAGATGCAGCAAACCGAAATTGTGACCATCACAGCGGCTTGTTCGCCAAACTGTTATGGTCGATATTGCGCGCTGCTGTATCTTATTTATTCGCTGCCTCACAGGTCACAATGTCGCCATGTCCGCCCAACTCAATCTCTATGAAAACTTGGCCGATGAACTCGGCACGCTGATTGCCGGAAGAGTTTTTGCGCCAGGCGACCGGCTGCCGTCGATCAGGCATCTGTCACAGCAGAAACGGCTCTCCATTAGTACCGTGATGCAGGCCCTGCGTCTGCTGGAAGACCGCGGCCTGATCGATGCCAGACCTCAGGCCGGCTTCTATGTACGCCATCGGGCCCGCACGATGGCCGAGGCAGCACCTGCCGAACGGCTCGACGCACCCGGCTATGTCGGGATTTCGAACTTGCTGATGAAGGTGCTCAAGGCCAACGAATCGCCCGGTATCGTGCAGCTCGGGTCCGCATGGCCGCCCGATGAATTGCTCCCGGTGCGGCGCATCCAGAAAGCAATTGCCACGGTTGCGCGGCGCCAGCCGGCAATGCTCAGCCGGGAAACCTGCGTCGACGGCAACGAAACCAACTTCACCCGCCAGGTGATCCGCCGATCACTGGATTGGGGGCGGATCGATCCGGCGGAAATCGTGATCACCAATTCCTGCACCGAGGCGATCAGCCTGTGCCTGCGGGCAGTCGCCAAGCCGGGCGATACGATCGCGATCGAGTCGGCGACCTATTTCGTCATCCTGCAGTTGATCGAAAGCCTGGGCATGAAGGCGCTGGAAATCCCGACCGATCCGCGAACCGGATTGTCGCTGGATGCGCTGGAACTCGCATTGCGGGAAGGGTTGGTGGATGCCTGCCTGTTCATCCCCAATGCCAATAATCCGCTCGGCACCATCATGCCCGAGCAAAACAAGAAGCGGCTCGCGGCGCTGCTGTCCGAGCACGACGTGCCGCTGATCGAAGATGACGTCTTCGGTGACCTGTGCTTCACCGCTGACCGCCCCTGGCCGATCAAGGCCTACGACACCAGCGGAAACGTCATGCTGTGCTCGTCATTCTCCAAAGCCATCACGCCTGCGGCGCGAGTGGGCTATGTCGCCGGAGGAAAATTTGCCGAACGGCTTGCTTTTCTGAAGATGGTGTCCAGTGGCACCACCAGTCACTTTTTCCAGGCGGTGCTGTCGGAGTTTTTCGTCGGCAGCAGCTACGACATTCAATTGCGCAAGATGCGGCGCGCGCTGGTGCAGCGCATCGCGCAGATGTCCGACGCGATCCTGCGTTATTTTCCGGAGGACTGTTCCGTGTCGGAGCCGCAGGGCGGGCTGGTGTTGTGGATCAGGATGCCGGAGGGTGTTGATGCGCTGGCGCTGCATGAAGGCGCGATGCGAAAGGGGATTGCGATCATGCCCGGGCCGTTGTTTTCGGCGTCGGGGAAGTTTGGGAATTACATGCGCCTGAATTGCGGGAATGCGTGGTCGCCGGGGATCGAGGGGGCGGTGAAGTCGCTGGGGGAGTTGGTATATCGGGCGGGTGAGAGAACTTAATAACCTCGTTGCATGCTGGCTAAGGGTTCCCTCCACCTTTCAGGAGGAGAGCTAGGGGTGCCCGGCGTTGGTTGGGGCGGGTCCACGCAGCGGTGTGAAGGTCGAGTAGTTGCATGCGACGAATCAACCTCACTATCCCTGCGCAGGCTGCCCCATCCCAACCTTCCCCTGTCAGGGGGAAGGAGCTTACGGTTTACGAACTTCGCTTGAACATCAAGTGCCAAGCCTTACGACTTCGGCACAATCGCTCTCAACCCGCTCGCCTTCAACCGCGATTCCAGCGCCTTGCCCTTGCGGGCCCGCTTGCCAATATGCTCCCCAAGCGCCGACGCCGACAGCGACAATTCCTGCGCCTTGCCGCCACGCCCTGTACCTGAAACAACTACGCCACGCTGGCTGATCGGCTGGGCGGCGAGCAGTTTCTCGTTCTTCTCCAGCTCCATCAGGATGACGCCGCGTCCGCCGCCCGACAAGGATTTGATTTCATCCATGCCAAACACCAGCAGCCGCCCCTGCTCCGACAGGCAGGCGATCGCGCTGGCATCGCTGCCGACCACCCGTGGCGCCAGCGGCTCATCGCCGTTGTCCATCGTGATGAACGCCTTTCCTGCCTTGATGCGGCTGATCATATCGCCGGCCTTGGTGGTGAAGCCGTAGCCTGCGGTCGATGCCAGCAGCAGCGGCGTGTCCGCCGGGCCCGCGAAGTAGTGCAGCAACCGTGACCCCGGCGCCATTTCGATTAGCGTGGTGACCGGCACGCCATCGCCGCGCGCACCCGGCAACGACGCCACCGGCACCGTGTAAATGCGGCCGTTGGAACCGAAGGCAAACAGGTTGTCGACAGTGCGGCATTCGAAGCAGGCATAGAGGTCGTCACCCGCCTTGAAGGTGAATTGCGATGCGTCGTGTCCGTGGCCGGTGCGGGCGCGTACCCAGCCTTTCTGGGACATCACCACGGTTACCGGCTCGTCGATCACCTTCTGTTCGATGACCGCGCGCTCCGCCGCTTCGATCAGGGTACGGCGCGCATCGCCGAACTGCTTGGCATCGGCTTCAATTTCCTTGATGACCAGCCGCTTCATCGACGATGGATTGTCGAGCAAGTCCTGCAGGACGGTTTTTTCCTTGCGCAGTTCCGCCAGTTCCTGCTGGATCTTGATCGCTTCCAGACGCGCCAACTGGCGCAGCCGAATTTCAAGAATGTCTTCCGCCTGACGGTCGGACAGCTTGAACGCCTGGATCAACGCCGGTTTCGGCTCGTCCGATTCGCGGATGATCCGGATCACCTTGTCGATATTGAGCAGTACCGCCTCCCGACCTTCCAGGATGTGGATGCGGTCATCGACTTTCCGCAGCTTGAATTGCGTGCGGCGGGTGATGGTATGGAAGCGGAATTCGACCCACTCGCGCAGGATGTCGCCGAGCCGCTTCTGGCGCGGACGGCCGTCGCCGCCGATCATCACCAGGTTGATCGATGAACCGGTCTCCAGCGACGTATGCGCCAGCAGGATGTTCATGAACTCGGTCTGATCCTGGTTCTTCGACTTCGGCTCCAGCACCAGGCGCACCGGCGCATCCTTGCCGGATTCGTCGCGGACGCGGTCGAGCACCGACAGCACCATCTGTTTCAGCGCCAGTTGTTCCGGCGTCAGGGATTTCTTGCCGAGCTTGACCTTCGGATTGGTCAGTTCCTCGATTTCCTCCAGCACTTTTTGGGACGACGTGCCGGGCGGCAGCTCGGTCACTACCGCTTGCCATTGTCCGCGCGCGAGGTCTTCGATCTTCCAGCGTGCGCGCACCTTCAGGGTGCCGCGTCCGCTTTCATACATCTCGGCGATGGTGGAGGAGGGTGTGATGATCTGTCCGCCGCCGGGGAAGTCCGGACCCGGAATGATGTCCATCAATTCGGCATGGCTGATCTTCGGATTGCGGATCATCGCCACCGCCGCCTTCGCCACCTCCTGCAGGTTATGCGACGGGATCTCGGTGGCGAGGCCGACCGCGATGCCGGATGCACCATTCAGCAATACGAAAGGCAGCCGCGCCGGCAACAGCTTCGGTTCTTCAGTGGAGCCGTCATAGTTCGGCGCGAAATCGACGGTACCCATGTCGATTTCATCCAGCAGCAGCCTGGCGATCGGCGTCAGCCGCGCTTCGGTGTAGCGCATCGCCGCCGCGCCGTCGCCGTCGCGCGACCCGAAATTGCCCTGGCCGTCGATCAGTGGATAGCGCAGCGAGAAATCCTGCGCCATGCGCACCAGCGCGTCGTACACCGACTGGTCGCCGTGCGGGTGCAGCTTGCCGAGCACATCGCCGACCACGGCCGCGGATTTGCGCGGCTTGGCGGTTGGCCCGAGGCCGAGTTCGCTCATTGCATACAGAATGCGGCGCTGCACCGGCTTCTGTCCGTCGCAGACATCCGGCAAGGCGCGGCCCTTCACAACCGATATCGCATAATCCAGGTAGGCGCGTTCGGCGAAGGTGGCCAGCGTCAGCGATTCGCCGTCCGCGGCCGGCATTTCTTCAAAAAGATTGGCTTGTTCAGTCATTGCGTTCGTCAGTTATTCGGTATTAATCCAACATCGCGGTCGGCATGTTGCGCCGTCCGGGTATGGTCATGTGAATGCGTTTGGCGGCGGTGCCGGAAAAGGTTGTTACAGCGAGTTTTGCCGCTGCCGGCTGGTAAAGGCGATAGAACTGCGTGACCAGCCTCACGTAATTCCGGGTTTCCGGATAAGGCGGAATACTGTTCTTGTATTTTTGCACCGCGCCTTCGCCGGCGTTGTACGACGCCACAACCAGATCGGGCTGGTCCGGAAACATCCTGTGCAGATCCCGCAGATAGCGCGCTCCCAGGCGGATATTGGTTTTCGGATCGGTCAGCTTCTGTTCCACGGTCTTCTTTTTGTCGCCCTGCAAACCGTAGCGCTCGGCGGTGGCGGGCATGATCTGCATCAGGCCGACTGCCCCCTTGGGCGATACCGCCGCCGGGTTGAAAGCCGACTCCGCCGCCATCACCGCCTTAAGCAGCGCCGGGTCCAGCGAGAATTCCTGCGCCGCCTGGAGCAGGAGGGGCTCGAACTTCTTCAGGTTCGGATGCTGTACCAGGTAATTGGTAAGCGGCGTCGAAACCTGTGCCGTGCCGGTTTCCGGCTGCGCTCCTATCCTGGAGGAGTCGAAATCGCCTCCTTGCATGAAGAGCTGATAGCGGTTATCCAGTTTTTCGGTCGAAAAATGTGCGATGCCCTCGCCATCGATATAGCCGTAGATGTCGGCATGCGCCGGCAACGCCGACAGGCCAAGGCAATACACCAGTAGCAGACCGGGCAATCGCATCGTTCAGATATCCGCTTCCGCTTCGTTGCCGTGCTCTTCCAGCCAGGCGCGCCGTGCGGCTGCCTCCCCTTTGCCCATCAGCATATTGAAGCGGCCTTCCGATGCAGCCAGGTCGAAGTCGCCAAGCGATACCGGCAGCAGGCGGCGTGTATCCGGATTCATCGTGGTCTCCCAGAGCTGCTCGGCATTCATCTCGCCGAGGCCCTTGAAACGGGAGATGCTCCAGCCGCCGTCCTTGACGCCATCCTTGCGCAGCTTGTCCTCGATCGCTTCCAGTTCGCCGTCGTCGAGCGCATAGAATTTTTGTGCTTGCTTCTTCCCGCGGGCCGGTGCGTCAACGCGATACAGCGGCGGCCGGGCAATGCAAATATTGCCCCGTGCGATCAACTGGGGGAAATGCTTGAAGAACAGAGTCAGCAGCAGCACCTGGATGTGCGAGCCATCGACGTCCGCATCGGACAGGATGCAGATCTTGCCGTAGCGGAGGCCGGACAGGTCCGGCGTGTCGTTCGGGCCATGCGGATCGACGCCGATTGCCACCGCGATGTCGTGGATCTCGTTGTTCGCGAACAGCCGGTCACGTTCGGTCTCCCAGGAATTGAGCACTTTGCCGCGCAAGGGCAGGATGGCCTGGAATTCCTTGTCGCGCCCCATTTTCGCCGAACCGCCTGCGGAATCTCCCTCCACCAGGAACAATTCATTGCGGGTGACGTCATCCGATTCGCAATCGGTCAGCTTGCCGGGCAGGACGGCGACGCCGGACGATTTTTTCTTCTCGACCTTTTGCGCCGACCGCAGCCGCGACTGCGCCTGCTTGATCACCAATTCCGCCAGCTTCTTGCCGTAGTCGACATGCTGGTGCAGCCACAATTCCAGCGCCGGGCGGGTGAAGGAGGAAACCAGCCGCACTGCGTCGCGGGAATTCAGCCTTTCCTTGATCTGCCCCTGGAATTGCGGGTCCAGCACTTTGGCGGACAGCACGAATGACACCCGTGCAAACACGTCTTCAGGCAGCAGCTTCACGCCCTTGGGCAGCAGCGAATGCATTTCGACGAAGCTCTTTACCGCATTGAACAAGCCATCGCGCAAGCCAGCCTCATGTGTACCGCCGGCCGACGTGGGAATCAGGTTGACGTAGGATTCGCGCACGATCGCGCCTTCCTCCGTCCAGGCCACGACCCAGGCCGCGCCTTCGCCTTCGGCAAATCCTTCGGCATCGGCATTCGCGTACTGTTCGCCTTCGAAAAGCGGAATCAGCGGATCGGCGTGGGACGCCTGTGCGAGCGATTCCACCAGGTAGCCGCGCAAGCCCTGGTCATATTGCCAGGTCTGGGATTCGCCGGTCTTCGCATGGGTGAGCGTGACTTTCACGCCGGGCAGCAGGACCGCCTTGGAGCGCAGCAGGCGCTGCAGTTCCCCCTGGGGAATGAGCGGTGAATCGAAGTATTTCGGATTGGGCCACACGGTGACACGGGTACCGGATTTCTTTTCGTCGCGTGCCAGAGGACGGGATTTCAGTTTCTGAACCACGTCGCCGTCGGCGAATGTGAGCTGGTGCAGGCCGCCTTCGCGCCAGACAGAAATCTCCAGACGGGAGGCCAGGGCATTGGTCACCGACACACCGACGCCATGCAAGCCGCCGGAGAATGAGTAAGCACCGCCGGAGCCCTTGTCGAACTTGCCGCCCGCATGCAGACGGGTAAAGACGATCTCCACCGTCGGGACTTTTTCCTCCGGATGCAGGCCGACCGGAATGCCGCGTCCGTCATCCTCGACGCTCACGCTGCCATCGGTGTTCAGCGTGATGATGATGTTTTTGCAATATCCGCCAAGTGCTTCGTCGGAGGCGTTATCGATCACTTCCTGGATGATGTGCAGCGGGTTTTCTGTTCGTGTGTACATGCCGGGCCGCTGCTTGACCGGCTCGAGTCCCTTGAGGACCCGGATGGATGATTCGCTGTAATCGGATGCGGAAGATTTTTTAGTGGCCATTCAGTAAGACGCTAGGTGATCGGTATGCTTGCGGACCGCATTTAAACACAAATGAGAGTCCATGCATTCTAATGAAAAAACAGACGGACCTGCCGTCCGGAAGCAGTAATCAGGGGATTTATATGGGAGCGGAATGCCGTTTTCCTAGATGCGGAAGCGGCATTTTCGGTGCGTCCCGTATCCTTCCCCGGCACGAAAAACACCCGGATCGGCACCAACCAGTCAGGATATGAAGATGGCGGTGTAATCATGCAACAAAGAAACAATTAATATGATGCAACTTTAAAAAAATTTATAAAATGCGACACTATGTCCGCCCACCCTTTCCCTTTTGCAGTTCGCATGATCGGATTTTCGTCTGAAGAAGAGGAGCAGTTCGACGCCGTTTTCACGAACGAACAGGGTAAAGGCTACGGGTATTTCCGCTTGCAGGAAGATAACTTACGGGATCCGGATATCTACCTTGCCAATGGACTGTCCTTGCGCGCGCTGGTGCGGTTGTCCGACCTCCGCCCAAGCGGTGTTCGTCCTGCGCTGCTGGTTGGAAAGCCGGACTTGGAGTTGCCTTACCCATATATCGGGCAGCCGGTCGAATGGCATAGGTTGTTCGAGGCGCTCGACGATATGGTTGAGAAAAGGGCGGACGCGCTTTCCAGGCTGGAAGCATCGGATGTCGTCACGGTCCCCGAGCGCCGCCGCCGTGACCGGCTGGACCTTGATCTGCGCGACCCGGCGGAATACGAGCGCATGCGCGCCAAGCTTCCGGAGAACGGCATGGTACTGGTGGTGGACAAGAACCCCATGCTCAGTGATCATCTCGGCAAAATGGTCGCCCGCTACCGGTTGATGGTGGATTGGGTAAGCAATGAAGCGGAGGCAGTTGCATTTTGCAAGCAGCAAAGCGTCGCGATTCTGATCGTAAATACATCCACCGCGAGCATCGATGCGTATCGCCTGTGCCGGACCGTCAAGGATAACCAGCCCGGACTAAAGATCGCCGTCATCTTCCTCACGGGCCGGAATTTCAGCTACGACCTTGCACGGGCGCGCGAAGCAGGCGCCGACGGCTATCTGACCAAACCCCTGGTCAGCCAACATTTACTCAGCGCATTGAAGAAATTCCTGCCAAATGTTCGCTGAAGCGTCGCATTGAAACATCAGCGGCGCAGACAGGCATGGGGCCTGCCGTGCCCATCGATGTTACTTGCTGAGCAGCCGCATGCCCCGTTCCAGTCCATCGATCGTCACCGGGAACATCCGGTTGTTCATGATCTGGCGGATCACTGAAATCGATTGCCGGTACTGCCACAAACCTTCCGGTTCCGGATTGAGCCAGATGAATTTCGGGAAGGTGCTGGTAAAGCGCTGCAGCCAGGTTGCGCCTGCTTCCTCGTTGTTGTACTCCACCGAGCCGCCGGGTTGCAGGATTTCGTAGGGACTCATGGTGGCGTCGCCGACGAAAATCACCTTGGTATCGGGCGTGTACTTGCGCAGGATGTCCCAGGTCGGAAAGCGTTCCGCATGCCGGCGGCGATTGTTCTTCCACAGATAGTCATAAACGCAGTTGTGGAAGTAATAAAACTCCATGTTCTTGAATTCCGTCTTGGCGGCGGAAAACAGTTCCTCGGTGCGGGCGATATGGTCATCCATCGTGCCGCCGACGTCGAGGAGCATCAAAACCTTGATGTTGTTCTTGCGTTCCGGTTGCATCTTGATGTCGAGATAGCCCGCATTGTTGGCGGTGGCGCGAATGGTATCGTCAAGGGCGAATTCCTCCTCGGCGCCTTCGCGGGCGAACTTGCGCAGGCGGCGCAGCGCCACCTTGATGTTGCGGGTGCCGAGTTCGCGTTCGTCGTCATAGTCGCGGTAGGAGCGTGCCTCCCACACCTTGACCGCCGTGCGGTTGCCGCCTTCGCCGCCGATCCGGATGCCTTCCGGATTCTCGCCGCCGTTGCCGAAAGGCGAGGTGCCGCCGGTACCGATCCACTTGTTGCCGCCTTCATGGCGTTCCTTCTGTTCCTTCAGCAGTTCCTTGAGGCGATCCATCAGCTTGTCGTAGCCGAACTTCTCGATCGCCGCCTTCTGCTCCGGCGTCAGTTCGCGCTCCATGCGCTTCATCAGCCATTCCAGCGGGATTTCCGGGTGCTTTTCGAAAATCGTGTCGATGCCCTTGAAGTACATCCCGAACGCCTTGTCGAACTTGTCATAGTGCGCTTCATCCTTGACGAGCGTGGTGCGCGACAGGAAGTAGAAATCGTCCAGGGACGGGCTGATCACGTTCTTTTGCATCGCTTCCAGCAGCATCAGGAATTCCTTGATCGATACCGGAATCTTTGCGTCTTTCAGCGTGAAGAAAAAATCGATTAACACGATACATCCTCGAGTTTGTATTGCAGATGGCGCCTGACGGTCGGCCACTCGGCATCAATGATGGAAAACACCACCGTGTCGCGGTATGAGCCGTCGGCCATGCGCTGGTGGTTGCGCAGAACACCATCCTGTTTTGCGCCCAGCCGCGTGATCGCGTTGCGGGAAGCGTGGTTCATCCAGTGGGTACGGAATTCCACAGCGATGCAGCGGAGTTCGTCGAATGCGTGCGTCAGCAACAAGAGTTTGGCTTCGGTGTTGAGCGCAGTGCGCTGCACGCTCCTCGCATACCAGGTCGAGCCGATTTCCACGCGCCGATGCACGGCATCGATGTTCATGTAGGTCGTCATGCCGCAGATGGCGCCCGTATCCTGCCGCCGCACCGTGAAGGGCAGCATGATGCCTTGCTCCTGCAAACCCAGCCGCCTGACGACTTCCTTTTCCATGTCGTCGGGCGACGCGATCACGGTGTACCACAGTTTCCACAACTCGCCGTCGCGCACCGCATCCTTCAAGCCGTCAAGGTGCTGCAGCGCCAGCGGTTCAAGCTTCACATGGCGGCCTGCCAGTATTGCCGGTTGCGCGAACCCCATGACGGCATCATCACCGGTTGGTGCGCGACATGAATACCAGCCGCTCGAACAGGTGCACGTCCTGCTCGTTTTTCAGCAACGCGCCATGCAACGGCGGAACGATATTCTTCGTATCCTTGCTGCGCAGCGCTTCCGGTGGAATGTCTTCCGCCAGCAGCAGCTTCAGCCAGTCGAGCAGTTCGGACGTCGACGGCTTCTTCTTCAGGCCGGCGACTTCGCGCACTTCATAGAAAGTTTGCAGCGCCTGTGCAAGCAAATCCTTTTTCAGCTGCGGGAAGTGGACATCGACGATCTGCGCCATGGTGTCCTTGTCCGGGAATTTGATGTAGTGGAAGAAGCAGCGGCGGAGGAAGGCGTCCGGCAGTTCCTTCTCGTTGTTCGACGTGATGATCACCAGCGGGCGGTTTTTCGCCTTGACCATCTCGCGCGTCTCGTAAACAAAGAACTCCATGCGGTCCAGTTCGCGCAGCAGGTCGTTCGGGAATTCGATATCGGCCTTGTCGATCTCGTCGATCAGCAGCACCACCTGCTGGTCGGCGGTAAAGGCCTGCCACAGCACGCCCTTAACGATGTAGTTATGGATGTCCTTGACGCGCTCGTCGCCAAGCTGCGAATCGCGCAGGCGCGACACCGCGTCGTATTCATACAGGCCTTGTTGTGCCTTGGTAGTTGACTTGATATGCCATTGCAGCAAGGGCATGCCGAGCGCTTCCGCCACTTCTTCGGCCAGCATGGTTTTGCCTGTGCCGGGCTCGCCTTTGATGAGCAAAGGACGCTGCAAGGTGAGGGCGGCATTGACCGCGAGTTTCAGATCAGCGGTGGCAACATAATTTTGGGAACCTTCAAAGCGTGTTTCTTGTCGCATGGCACGTGTCATCAAGAAGAAAATAAAACCAAGTATAAGCGAGAAAGAACTTGCGAGCCGGTGACGCACTGACAACGCCGCGGATTAATCGGCTATTCCACCCGTTTCCACCCTGTTCCCCGAAAACCGATACATGAAAATTACCTTTCTCAGGCTATGGGTGATGTGGCGCCGCTTCTGCCGCGCCTCTCCGCACCACAACAAGCACCATTTGCAGTATTCCCTGCAGGTCGATGCCCTGATGCGGCGCGCCAATCCCTTCGCCGGATGGAGCGAGCGCGCCAACTGGATGATCGATGTGGCGGACTGGCTGCGCCGCGGTCCGAAAACCAGCCTTCTGGACGAAGAGGCCTGGCGGCGGATACGGCAGCAACGCACCGCATTTCTGCTCGATTGGCTTGATAATCATCGCGCCGTTCGTCGCGTCGTGCAGGCGACCCTGCAAAAAACGCTGCGCGAAGCAGTTGGTCCGGAGCTGTTCTGTGCCACCGGGCTGCCCCGTGAACCGGCTTTTTTCAGCGAGCTGGCGCAGCGGCTGACCAAGGCCGTGCTGCCGAAGCCGCCTTCCCGGCATGATTTGTCCACCCTGCTGACATCGATGTTCCCGACCCGGGGCGACGCCGACTGGCTGCTTGGGCTCGACGATGCCACACTGGCACGGATCTGGCGCTTGTGTGCGGATGACAGCATCGAGCACAGTTACCGGCAGCAGATCGACGAAGCCCTTATCTACCTGGCCACCATGATCGTCGCCGTCGGCATCAGCCAGGACGTCCGCGATAGACTGGAACCCAAACTGGCCATGCAGGCCACGCCGTTCATGGCATTGCGGCGTGAACTCGAAAAGTATCTGGCGGCAGGCCCGCATGATGAAGCCGCGCTGCGAAGCGTGCGGATGCTGATCGCGGTATGCCAGGCGCAAACCGACCGCATCTACGCGCACCTCGACGAATACGGCGTGTCGGTCGGATTGGTTTACAAGATCGAACGCATGCGTGCGCAATTGAAGCGCATGGCGCGGTTGATCGACTTGCGTTCCGCACCGAAGTCCGACACCGGCGCCCATGCCGGCCAGGCACAAACGCTCATCGTCGACCTGATCAACGCGCATCGCCTTCGTTCGTCCGTCAGCGGTCTTGTTCGCCGAAGCTTCTCGCTGCTGGCGCGAAAAATGGTGGAGCGGAATGCGTCGCACGGTGAACAATACATCGCGCGCGACAGGGCGGAATACAGCGCCTTGCTCAAGGCGGCCTGTGTCGGTGGCGTGCTGACAGCGCTGGCGGTCATGGGCAAATTTGCCTTGTCCGGGGTGGGGCTTGCGCACTTCTTCAACGGCGCAGCCGCGTCGCTGGTATATATCCTGGTGTTCCTGGCGATTTCCGCGCTGGGCGGCGTATTGGCAACCAAGCAACCTGCGGTCACGGCGCCCGCGCTCGCCGCCAAAATGGGAGCGCTCGACACGGTCGATGGCTTGCGCTCGCTGCTGACGGAAATCATTTGCCTGCTGCGCTCCCAGGCGGCGGCGGTAATCGGCAACCTTGTTGCGGTCATACCGACCATGCTCGCCGTATCGTTCGCCGTCCTTAGCCTCACAGGCACATCAATACTCACCCCGGAAAAAGCCCATGCAACCATCAGCGGACTTTCGTTGCTGGGGCCGACGCCGCTGTTTGCGGCATTTACAGGCGTGTTGCTATGGCTGGCCAGTCTCGCGGCCGGGTTCGCCGATAACTGGTTCGCGCTGCACCGTTTGCGCGATGCACTGGCCCATCACCGTCGCGTGGTGCATGCGCTAGGCGCACCAAGGGCCGAGCGCTGGGCGTGCTGGCTTGAGAGCCACCTCGCAGCCACCGTCAGCAATGTGTCGCTGGGCATCATGCTCGGCATGGCACCGGTACTGGCCCAGTTTTTCGGGCTGCCGGTCGATGTTCGCCATGTCACGCTATCGACCGGGGCATTGACTGCCGCCGCCGTAAGTCTTGGCTGGGACGTGTTTGCAACGGTTCCGTTCTGGCAGGCTGTCGGTGGTGTCCTGGTCATCGGATTGATGAATGTCGGCGTTGCATTCAGTTGTGCCTTCATGCTTGCCTTGCGCGCTCGGGATGTGCCGCGGCGTGTGAGTCGCCGGGTGATGAAGGCGCTGGTCCTTCGGCTCGCCGCCGCACCACGTTCATTCTTCTGGCCGGAGAAGCCCGGTGCGGCGGTTGGCGCTATGCGGAGCAGGTCGGAGGATAGGCCGGAGCAACGCAAACGGCGGCGCACCGGGTCATGATGCGATGGCGCGTCCGGCCATCGGTAGATTCGCCGTGGACTGCGCGCCGCTGTTAAGGTAGAATTAAGCGTTTTTGGTGCAACGAAGCAACTCTCAATGGTTGTATAAATTCCTGAATAAATCCGAATATGCCATGAGCCGTCACCGCACCAAGCCAGTTTCGCATTAATTATCCCCAGAAATCATGAAAAAACTATTTGCGCTTCTCGCGCTCGCGAGTGCCGCCAACTTCGCTGCAGCCGCAGAGGTAGTAGGTGACGCTAAAGCTGCCGGCAGCAAGGTTGCAATGTGTATCGGCTGCCATGGCATTCCGGGTTACAAGGCGACTTTCCCCGAGGTGTATCAGGTCCCAATGATTGGTGGCCAGAGTGCGAAGTATATTGAGAGCGCGCTGCGTGCCTATCAGAAAGGCGAGCGCAAGCATCCGTCGATGCGTGGTATCGCCGCTGGTTTGTCGGATCAGGACATTGCCGACGTCGCTGCCTACTACTCTCAGCAGAAATAAGGGACAGTCACCATGAAGAAAATGTTTGCAGGCGCCATGGCTTTGGCCGCCTTCGTTTCGCTGAACGCATCAGCGGCCGATATCGCCGCCGGCAAGGCAGCCGCCGAAAAATACAATTGTTTCTCCTGCCACGGCAAGGATTACAACACGCCGATCGATCCAACCTATCCGAAGCTTGCGGGTCAGCATGAAGACTATCTTCGTCAGTCGCTCATCAGCTACCAGCGTGGTGCCGACGGCGCGAACGGCCGCGGTAATGCAATCATGGTCGCTCAGGCAAAGCAACTGTCACGCAAGGACATAGAAAATATTTCTGCTTACCTGCACAGCCTTCCGGGTTCGCTGGTTCTGCGGAAATAATTCGATCTCTGAAGATCTATCTGTGCAAAAAGCCACGGCGTGCCGTGGCTTTTTGTTTACCTGCTGAGTTGTCGGGTTTTTCTGTTAACGCCGCTTTACGCATTCAATATATGCCGCGCCATCGGGCGGCAATCCGCTGCGCTGCGAATTCCAGACCATTTCACCAAGACATTCCATCATCTGGTGATGCGCTTCATGTTCGGAGCCAAGGCGGTTGGCAAGCGCTGTAAATGCCGCACGGATGCCCGGCGGCTGGTCTATCGATATCTGCTCCGCGATCGACAGGTGCATCGACAGATGCAGGAAAGGATTGCTCTGACCGCGTTCAACCGAATAGTCGGCCGCCAGCGCTTCGTCCAGATTAGCAAGCGCATCGGCATACTCTCCATGCTGAACGATCCAGTCACGGGCAACCGCTTCAAGCGGCGTCAGGATTTCTTTTGACTGATCCTTGCGAAATGTTTCGCAGAAAAAACGGCGCACATCGTGTTGGGAAGGATTGAACATTGTCTCGGTACAAAAGATGTATGAAGGTTGCCGATGGTTCCACGTCGCCGGAAACTATTGTCAAAGGTTTCGATTAAGATAAGCACGGACTTTCGCATCACAAGTGCGGAAGGATCATTTCAACCATTCACCCATGGGATTTTCATGTTGAACGACCAGGCATTGGACACATTATTCCGCAACGCACGCACGCATAACGGCTGGATCGACCGACCGGTCTCAGACGAACAGCTCCAGCAGATCTACGACTTGATGAAATGGGGCCCAACTTCCGCAAATTGCTCGCCCGCGCGTATCATTTTCGTCAAGACGCCCGACGCCAAGAAAAAACTGCTGGCTTGCATGGATGCCGGCAATATCGCCAAGACGGAATCCGCGCCGGTCACAGCCATTATCGGCATGGACATGGAGTTTTACGAAAAACTCCCCCAACTTTTCCCCCATACCGACGCCCGGTCCTGGTTTGCCGGCAATGCACAGAAAATCGACACCACCGCATTGCGCAATTCCTCGCTCCAAGGCGGCTATTTCATCCTGGCCGCCCGCGCCGTCGGACTGGATTGTGCGCCCATGTCGGGATTCAATGCCGATGCGGTCAATGCCGCATTCTTCGCGGGCACGCCCGTCAAGGCGAACTTCGTCTGCAGTCTCGGCTACGGCGACACCAGCAAGCTGCACGCACGCGGACCGCGACTGGCGTTCGACGAGGCTTGCAAAATCGTTTGATTCTTAAACGCCGCGCATCTAAACCGCTTTGGTCGGCAACGGTGTTTTCGGCTGGTACTCGCACAGGTCGGCAATAATGCAGTTCCAGCATTGCGGCGTACGCGCGACGCAGGTATATCGACCGTGCAGAATTAACCAGTGATGCGCATCGTGCTTGAACTCATCGGGCACGACTTTCAACAATTCAAGTTCCACCTGGTCGACATTTTTGCCGGGTGCAAGTCCGGTGCGGTTGCTGACACGAAAAATATGGGTGTCGACTGCAATCGTCGGTTCGCCGAATGCCGTATTGAGAACGACATTGGCTGTCTTGCGGCCTACCCCGGGAAGTGCTTCCAGGTCCGTGCGTAAGCGGGGCACTTCACCACCATGCTTCTCCAGGAGGATGCGGCATGTCTCGATCACGTTTTTAGCCTTGTTGCGGTACAGCCCGATCGTGCGAATGTACGAGGTCAGCTCCTCGACGCCGAGCGCATAGATGGCGGCCGGTGTTGACGCCACCGGGAAAAGCAGGCGAGTTGCCTTGTTGACGGAGACATCCGTCGCCTGGGCCGAAAGAATGACAGAAATAAGGAGTTCGAACGGGGTGGTGTATTCGAGCTCGGTAGTCGGATGCGGATTGGCGGTCCGGAACCGCCGGAAAATCTCCATGCGCTGGTCGGCGTTCATCGCTTGTCTTCGTTTTGTTGTTCCAGTCTGGTGTTGACTTCATGAATCTGCTTGCGCACCGAACGCGACACATCGTTCAAGCCCGTCGATTGCGATGGCGGAAGCGCCGCCATCTGTTCTTTTCTCTGGCGTGCCCTTTCGATCGCTGCCTGAATGATGGCTTTTTTGCGTTCCTGGGCTGCCCGTTCTTCGGGCGTGCCACAAGATTCCACTTCGGCCTGCTTGAGTTTTGCGGCCGCCTTAGCCGCTAGTCTAGCGTCGTTTTCTTCCTTCTCCCGTCGCAGGTGGAAAATCCGGAACTGGTGCCGCTCGCGGGCAGCCTCCGCCTGTTGCTGCGACCAGGCATCCCAGCCGGTTCTTCCCGGCGTTACTTCCTCCATCGCTATGCAATCCACAGGGCAGGGCGCAACGCATAGATCACAACCGGTGCAAAGGTCCGTCACCACCGTATGCATCTGCTTGGCTGCCCCGACAATCGCATCAACCGGGCACGCCTGAATGCATAATGTGCAGCCGATGCATAGTTCCTCATCGATCACTGCCACCGGGCGCGGGCGCTCGACGCCATTCGCAGGATTGAGCGGAATGACGGGCTTTCCGAGCAAAACTGCCAGCCGTGCTATTCCCTCCGCGCCTCCGGGAGGGCACTGATTGATGGGAGCCTTGTCATCGGCAATGGCTTCCGCATAAGGGCGGCACGCCGGATAGCCGCATTTCGTGCATTGGGTCTGTGGTAGCAGATCTTCGATGCGGTCGGCCAGGGATGTGAGATTCGAAGAAAACACGTGGAAAGGTTTGGAAGTAAAACGGGATTATCCCGGCAAACCCGTCTGGCTTCAAATGAAAAAGCCGTTTGCCCTGGCGGGAAACGGCTTTTTCCGTACGGCTTGTTGATGAAATCGGCGTTTGTCCTTCGAATACGGACGCAGAAATTCAGGAATGTTGCTGAATGAATGTGCCGATTTTCGGGCAGATCACATCGCGCCAGCGGCGGCCGGAGAAGATCCCGTAATGGCCGCATTTTGGTGCCGTGAAATGCTGCTTCTTCGATTTCGGTATGCTGGAACACAAATCATGAGCCGCCTGTGTCTGACCTGAACCGGAAATGTCGTCGAGTTCGCCTTCAATTGTGAACAAGGCGACGCTCTTGATGTCCTGCGGACGCACCAGTTTGCCTTCGACTTCCCATGTGCCTTTTGGAAGATGAAATTCCTGGAAGACAGTCTTGATCGTTTCCAGGTAATACTCCGCCGGCATGTCGAGCACGGCATTGTATTCATCGTAGAACTTGCGATGCTCTTCTGCAGACTCGTTATCGCCTTTCCGCAGATGCATGTAGAAATCCCAGTGGCTCTGTGCATGACGGCTCGGGTTCATCGCAACGAAACCGGCGTGTTGCAGGAAGCCTGGATAGACCTTGCGCCCGAAACCAGGATAATTCGCTGGCACGCTGTAGATCACCTTTGTCTCGAACCATGAAAAAGGCTTTTCCGTAGCCAGGTTGTTTACCTCTGTCGGGGATCGACGCGGATCGATCGGGCCGCCCATCATCGTCATCGTTTTCGGCAGCTTGGGGTCGTTATCCGTTGCCATCAATGCAATTGCCGCCAATACGGGGACGGTAGGCTGGCAAACCGAAATTACATGCAGGTCCGGTCCGAGCTTGCGGATGAAATCCTGTACATAGTAGATGTAGTCGTGAAGATGGAACGGGCCTTCGGAAAGCGGAACCATGCGTGCATCGGTCCAGTCGGTAATGTACACATCATGGCTGGAGAGCAAGGCGCGGACAGTGTCGCGCAGAAGAGTCGAATGATGCCCGGACAAG
>NZ_DASZBA010000241.1:0-36966 GCF_035944575.1 Noviherbaspirillum sp. | reverse complement strand
AGAGCAATTCGTGCACGGAAATCGGCGTTCCGGCCTTGAATCGCTTCGTGAAATCTTCCCGTTCGAGGATACGTGCCACCGTGTACTTGGCCGATAGCTGGATCATGCCTCTCGCGCCGAGAGGGTCCGACCATTCGGAGTTGTAACGGATCTCGGTTTTTGCCGGGTCAAGCACCAGGCTGGCCTGGGCGAAATAGGTTTTGGCGTTTTCCTCGATCTGTTCGCGCGTGAGCGGCGGACGAGTGATATTGCGGCCGGACGGATCGCCGATCATCGACGTGAAGTCGCCGATCAGGAAAATGACGTTATGCCCCAGATCCTGGAGTTGCCGCATCTTGTTGAGGACTACCGTGTGTCCGAGATGCAAGTCCGGTGCTGTAGGATCAAGACCCAGTTTGATACGTAGCGGCTTGCCGGTTTTTTCGGACCGCGACAGCTTTTGCGCGAATTCGGTTTCGATCAGTAGTTCGTCGATGCCACGCTTGGTGATG
This sequence comes from Noviherbaspirillum sp., assembly GCF_035944575.1. Lineage (GTDB taxonomy): Bacteria > Pseudomonadota > Gammaproteobacteria > Burkholderiales > Burkholderiaceae_D > Noviherbaspirillum. The sequence goes on along the minus strand of NZ_DASZBA010000241.1, from coordinate 36,475 downwards.
GCAAGCGCTTCCTTGACTGCATCGGAAAGCACGGGAGCGGACTGGTCGACAGGATGATTTATTGACTGCTGGTGATTGACCATATGATGATAAAGATTAAAGTTCAACGTTAAAAGATCAATACCATGCGTTTGGTATAATCGCGTCTCCTTTTCCGGCTTGCAATGCATGAAAAAGTTGCAATACAGGCACCTTAGAAAGCTTGACGGCGTCTTATGTAACCGCTTTTTCCGGCAATTGCAGCCAACTAACAAGAAACTGATTGCAGGAGAAATACTGAGGTTTCACCAAACCATGGACGCTTGACCTTATGTTCTTCCTCGCGGATGTGGCTCGCTGACGGAAGCAGCATTGTGAAAAGCATCTCAAACCAGAACAGTAAATTTTAACGTATTGCATGCGCCTTCTAGATAAATTACTGAGTAGCGGTTTTGGCAGTGCACTGTTCCTTGGCTCATCGCGCAAGACACGCGTGCTATCTGCATCGGCATTGTTTCTCGCTGCCTGCGCTTTCGGAGCGGCAGGCGTTGCGCCAATGGCGCCCGATGCTGCCGACCTACCTGTCACATCGATCACCCGTGAACTGCCTGTCGCAAGTCTTGCCGATCAAATAGCGCAACTCGAGCAGCAGGAACATCATTTCTTCCGCGAAGAACGAGTGCGGCCCGGCGACACGCTCGCCACCTTGCTTCAACGGTTAGGCGTCGATGACGAAGAAGCAGCCAAATTCATCAAATCGGACCGGATTGCACATCAGGTCTTCCAACTGAAAGCCGGCAGAAAGATCCAAGCGCAAACCAATCAGGATGGCGAACTTCAATTCCTGAGCGCCACGACCAACGACAATGTCGGAAACAGTCAAAGCAGCGTCAAGAATGTCGTGATCCGGCGTGACGGAGAACGGCTCGTTGCGACCGAAACGCTCGGCAATCTGGAAAAGCGCATCGACATGCACTCCGGCGAGATTCGCTCCTCGCTGTTCGCGGCGACGGATGCGGCTGGAATACCCGATAACGTCGCCATGCAAATCGTTGATATGTTTTCGACTAACATCGATTTTGCATCGGACCTGCGGCGCGGCGACCGTTTCAATGTCGTCTACGAAACCTACTGGCAGAACGGCGAACTGGTGCGCGCCGGACGTGTACTCGCAGGGCAGTTCATTAATGGCGGTACGGCCTATCAATCGGTTTGGTTCGACGATCCGCACAGCAAGGAAGGCGGCGGCTACTACACCTTTGACGGGAAATCTCTGAAGAAGGCATTTCTGAAATCGCCGCTCGAGTTTTCCCGCATCTCATCCGGCTTCTCGATGCGCATGCATCCACTCTCGGGCCAGTGGCGGAGCCATAAGGGCGTAGATTTCGCCGCGCCGACTGGCACGCCGATTCGCGCATCGGGCGACGGCGAAGTGGACTTCGTCGGCGTGCAGGGAGGCTACGGCAATATCGTCATCCTCAAGCATTGGAACAACTACTCCACTGCCTATGCCCATATGAGCCGCTTCGCCACTGGACTGAAAAAAGGCGACAAGGTCAGCCAGGGGCAAGTGATCGGCTATGTCGGCACCAGCGGCTGGTCTACCGGCCCGCATCTGCACTACGAATTCCGGGTTGCAAATGAACCCCGCGATCCAATGTCCATCGATGTGCCGAACGCACAACCGTTGGCCGGCGCGGAACTGCAACGCTTCAAAGCCGTGGCAAGTGAAATGCGCCATCGCTTCGCCCTGCTCTCCCCATCGAGCACTGAGGGCAAGCTCGCTGCCAAGTGATCAACGTCCTGTGGCAATCCGGCCATAGGACGTTCGCATACCGTTTTCGGGCTGTAGAATCCTGAGACACAGAGACGGTATCCATGCCCAACACAACACCTCCCCAGCACCTCTACATCGGACTGATGTCCGGCACCAGCCTCGACGGTGTCGATGGCGCAATCGCTTCCTTCGACCCGGGACCGGGTGTCGCGGTACGGACACTCGGGACTTCTTACATTCCCTTCCCGTCTGGCTTGCGTGATGATCTTCTTGCACTGCAGTCTTCAGGAGAGAATGAAATTCACCGCGAGTCGCTTGCCGCGAATGCCCTTGCAGGCTTCTATGCCGATTGCGTAACCAAGTTGCTCGAGACGTCATTACTGCCATCCAGCGCGATCAAGGCCATTGCAGTGCATGGTCAGACAATCCGGCATCGCCCCGAGCTTGGCTATACGCGCCAAACCGGCAATCCCGCATTGCTGGCGGAGTTGACAGGCATTGACGTCATTGCGGACTTTCGCAGCCGCGACATTGCCGCAGGCGGACAGGGCGCGCCGCTGGTGCCCGCTTTTCACCAAGCCGCATTCGGCAATAAGGACGAGAGCCGCGTGGTGGCGAATATCGGCGGTATCGGAAACATCAGTATTCTGAGTAACGACGACGATGTGATTGGCTTCGATACCGGCCCGGGAAATGTATTGATGGACGCCTGGATATGCCGGCACCAGGACAAAGCCTATGATAGCGACGGCGCATGGGCTCGTAGCGGCCAGGTACTTCCGGAACTTTTGCAGTTGCTCTGTGCGGAGCCCTATCTCGATCTGCCGCCGCCGAAGAGCACCGGTAGGGATCTGTTCAACATCGACTGGCTGATGTCCAGATTGGTCCGCTTCGGCAGTGCAAACGCTGCAGATGTACAGGCGACGCTCACCGCTTTCACTGCGACGACGCTGGCCGACGCCATCCATCGCCATGCGCCGCAGGCAAGAGCAATCTATGTATGCGGGGGCGGCGCATTCAACAGCCATCTGATGCAGCAGATTGCCGCCGCCCTTCATGCCAGAGGTAATGCTGCGGTCGTCGAATCAACCGAGCGCTTGGGCGTCTCGCCAAATCACGTCGAAGCACTTGCCTTTGCCTGGTTGGCGCATCGGTTTATAAGCCGGCTGCCCGGCAATCTTCCCGCCGTCACCGGCGCCAGAGGACCGAGAATTCTTGGCGCCCTTTATCCAGCCGCATGACGGGGCAAACAAAAAGGACGCCGCAGCGTCCTTTTTAAATTCATCTTACGCAATGAATTTTTATGCGGAAAACGATGACCCGCAACCGCATGTGGTGGTTGCATTTGGATTCTTGATCACAAACTGCGCGCCTTCCAGATCGTCTTTGTAATCGATTTCGGCGCCGACCAGATACTGATAGCTCATGGAGTCGATCAACAGCTGCACGCCGTTCTTCACCATTGCAGTGTCGTCTTCATTGACGATTTCATCAAACGTAAAACCATACTGGAATCCGGAGCATCCGCCGCCCTGCACGAACACACGCAACTTGAGATCCGGGTTGCCTTCCTCTTCTATCAGCTGTGCAACTTTTGCTGCGGCACTATCGGTAAAGATGATCGGGGCGGGCATTTCGGTAACAGCATTCATTTCAAACTCCTGGTTGCAAACAACGATTACCGGATTATAGGCTTTCCGCGACAATCAGGTGTTTGACATCGCGAGCTTCAGCACCGGCTCCTCAACCTGGTCATGCGTCAGTTTCCCGGAGACCAGTGCTCCGCCGTGCATTTCCAGCGCCTTGTAATAGACATCTCCAGTTATGCGGGCGTTCGGCTGAAGTTCAAGAAGCTCGGAAGAATGAACCGGGCCGATAACCTCCCCGTTCACGACCAAATGCGCCACACGCACTTCCCCCTCGACTTTGGCGGTCTCCGATATGACCAGCATGCTGGACGATTCGGCGTCTGCAATCACGCTTCCCTTTACACGACCATCAATCCGCAATCCACCCTTGAAATGAACGTCACCCTCTATCGTCGTGGAAATTCCGATTAAGCTATCAATCGTGCCTTTGTTTTTGCGGCCTAACATGCTGGCTCTCCTTTACAAATTTACAGACTGCTGCACTCGAAGCTGGCCTTTTTCGAACACACGCGCCTGAACTGCTTTCACTGCCGCTCCATCTGGAATCGTCAGCGTACCTTCCACTCGTTGGTAGTGCCTGAAGTTAAGTTTATATTTTTCCACCTCACCCGAAATGCCTGTTGGAAAAACAATGGTGGCATTTTTGCCTTGTTGCAAAACATTGACGGCAAGCTGCAGGCTGCCGGAGAAATGCTGGTCTCCCTTACCTCCCTGCATAATCAACAAGCGGTAACGAAGCTGGTTCGGCGTTACTTGGTCTATCTTGATACGTCGAATTGAAACGCCTTGCGGACCGGTTGCATTTGGCAGAAGACTTTCAAAAAAAGCCAGATCTTCCTTAAGCCTGATGTTCTCCGCCTCAAGTGTCTTCACCTGCGCAGCAAGTTGTCGCTGCGCCGAGCGTTCAATGATGAGCCGACTTTCTGCAGCGTTTGCCGACGAAGATAACTTGTCTCGTTCTCCACCAAGCTTTGCAAGCGCTTCTTTATAAATGATGAGCTGCTCAGTGGCATTTTCCTGATTCAGACCGTTAATGCCTTGCCGCAAATCAAATATCCAGACTGCAATTATGCCGCCACCAATGACTAAAATTGCCCAAAAAAGCATGCGAAAAGGTAACGGCGCCTGGTTTCTGACCGCAATTCTTGGAGACGATACCGATAGCCGCCTGAACCACAATCGCACTTTTAAACTACTGAACATCGAAGGCGCTTGAGCCATGGTGTTGCATTGATTACTTAGGGCAATACTGGAATGTGCATTAAACCTGCTGTTTCATCAAGACCGAACATGATGTTCATGCACTGCACTCCCTGCCCGGCAGCCCCTTTTACCAGATTGTCTTCGACCACCAGAATGACCAGCAAATCTCCGCCCTCTGGCCGATGAACCGCAATGCGCAACGTATTGGATGCCCTTACCGAACGAGTTTCTGGGTGGCTGCCTGATGGCATAACATCAACAAATTTCTCTTCGGCGAAGTGGTTCTCATACAACGCCTGGAAGTCTGTTTCTCGCGCTTCCGGCAGAATCGTCGCGTACAACGTGGAATGAATACCGCGAATCATCGGCACCAAATGTGGCACAAACGTCAATCCAATTTTCCGGCCTGCAATTGCTTGCAGTCCCTGCGTCGTTTCCGGCAGGTGGCGGTGGCCCTTCACACCGTACGCCTTGAAGTTATCAGCGGCTTCAGCGAGCAATGTATGTACTTCCGCTTTTCTACCCGCCCCGGACACGCCAGACTTGCAGTCGGCAATAAGTGCTGATTCATTCACCAGCGGTTTCGCTTGAGCGAGAAGCGGCGCGTAGCCCAATTGCATCGACGTTGGATAGCATCCAGGCAAGCCGATCACGCGCGCCGTGCTGATTGCCTCCCGATTGATCTCAGGCAGGCCGTAGACCGCCTCTTCCAAAAGCTCTGGACAGGCGTGCGGCATCCCATACCATTTTTCAAAGACAGCCACGTCTTTCAGTCGGAAATCTGCCGCAAGATCGATCACCTTAACCCCCTTGGAGACCAATTCCCTGGCCTGCGCCATGGCGACACCGTGCGGCGTTGCGAAGAACACCACATCGCACTGGTCGAGCTTTGCCTTGTCGGGAGATGAAAAAGCAAGTGACACATGTCCCCGCAAAGAAGGATACATATCAGCGACAGGCAGACCATCCTCTTTTCTGGATGTAATCGCCATCAATTGAACTTCCGGATGCGCAGCCAACAAACGTAATAATTCGACGCCTGTATAGCCAGTGCCCCCAACGATACCGACCTTGATCATGCTAGTTCCTTGCTAAATGGAGTGTAGAGTGACTGTGCGATTTTAACAAAGCACGCAAAAATGCTTCCGACTTGGCGCCAAGTGAATTCATGCGGAACCACCTTGGTTCCGCAATTAGAGCAAAACCAAGAAAAAAAGCCGCCAGGCGCAAACCTGGCGGCTTTTCGATGCTCTGAAAACGCAGATCAGCGCTTGGAGAACTGTTTGGCGCGGCGTGCTTTGCGCAGACCGACCTTTTTACGCTCGACTTCACGAGCATCGCGAGTGACGAAACCGGCTTTTGCCAGATCCGACTTCAGCCCTGCGTCGTAATCGATCAGGGCGCGTGTGATGCCATGACGAACTGCACCGGCCTGGCCGGACTCACCGCCACCGTGCACGTTAACCATGATGTCGAAACGTTCGACGTTGTTGGTCAATTCGAGTGGTTGACGGATAACCATCAAACCTGTTTCGCGCGAAAAATACTCGCTTGCAGGCTTACCGTTCACAACGATCTGGCCGCTGCCCGACTTAATAAAAACCCGAGCCACTGCACTCTTGCGACGGCCGGTTCCGTAATTGTAGTTACCGATCATGTCTATTCCTTAGATAACAAGTGCTTTGGGTTGCTGCGCGGCGTGCGGATGGGCGTCCTCTGCATACACCTTCAGCTTCTTGATCATCGCGTAGCCGAGCGGGCCTTTGGGCAACATGCCCTTGACAGCCTTCTCGAGCGCGCGGCCAGGAAAACGCTGCTGCATTTTCTGGAAATTGGTCTCATAGATACCGCCCGGATAAGTACTATGGCGATAGTACGTTTTATCGAGGGCCTTGTTGCCGGTGACGCGCAATTTGCCGGCATTGATGACGATGATGAAATCACCCGTATCGACGTGAGGAGTAAATTCCGGCTTATGTTTGCCGCGCAGTCGGCGTGCCACTTCGCTGGCAACACGTCCGAGGACTTTGTCCGTCGCGTCAATCACGAGCCACTCGCGCTCTACCTCATGGGCTTTCGCGGAAAAGGTTTTCATTATGACTTCCTAAAATTGTGAAATTGCTCAACAGTCGCCGGTTCCCATGCCGTTGCAAAATCCCCAACGACATCCAGGACACAGCCTTATTCTCTTTCCTGAGCAAACGGAAAGCCGGAAATTATAGTCTTTTCAAAGACTTGCCGTCAAACTTATCTCGCCAAAACAAAAAAAACCCGAGGTGATTAGACCTCGGGTTGAAATCCACACCAAAGAGGAGGGTGGAGGAGACAAGAGTTTGGTTGTCATCGAGTTACAGATCGTTTACAACCAGCAATTAAATTGTAGTTCAAAGCATGGTGCAACGCAAGAAAACATCCCTGAATTGCCACGCCCAACATTCTCAACAAAGATTTTTTTCTTTAAATACAAACGCTTACATCGTTTCACAATGCGGCTTTTTTGCCCACACTATGAATTGCACATAGACGGTTTCAGCAAAATGGGCCGGTAACTTACCTAACATCCATAACGGATACAATTATGACTACTACGATTCTGAAAACCGTGAGACTTCAATGGAATGCACTGTGCGCTGGACCGGCTTGTCCGGAATGACATTTTTGGCTGAAACTGGCTCTGGCCATGTGGTTACTATGGATGGCGCGCCTGAAGGCGGAGGACGCAATCTTGCGCCACGCCCCATGGAAATAGTTTTAGCGGGAACCGGCGGATGTACCGCGTATGACGTTGTACTTATCCTGCGCAAAAGCGGTCAAGACGTTCGAGGCTGTGACGTCGCCTTAAAATCCGAACGTGCTGAAAAGGACCCTAAAGTTTTTACCAAAATTCACTTTCACTTTTCAGTAACCGGTAGAAATCTAAAGGCAAACCTCGTTGAACGAGCAATCAAGTTGTCTCATGAAAAGTACTGCTCTGCTTCAATCATGCTTGAGAAAACCGCGGAGATAACGCATTCCTTTGAAATTATTGACGACCTAGAAGCGCAAGAAAAAACCGAATGAAGGTAGTAACAGCTTTTTATACTGCTCCCTAAAAAGGTCGTATAACTCAGCGCATCTTATTGCAGGCATGCGACTCAAAGATGATAAGCGGTGTTTGTCATAATTTTGGCAGCCCCTCGCATTGCCTTTTGTATCAACTCAGGTAATTCTGCTGCTCCCATTACCTGAGCCGCGGCACCGTGCTCCATTTCATCAATGCGCATTTGGCTAACGATTGCCCTCGATTTTTCATCCTGAAGCGGCAGATTCGTTAAATGGCTGGCAAGATGCGCCTCAACCTGGCGCTCGGTCTCCACAACAAATCCCAAGCTATGCGCATCCCCTACTCTCGCCGCTACTGCGCCTAGTATATAGGCTCCTGCATACCACAAAGGATTAAGCAGACTCGGGCGGGCGCCTAATTCGTGCAGGCGCTCTGCTGTCCAAGCAAGATGGTCCTCCTCTTCCTGCCCTGCCTGGGCAAATTGCTTCTTGATCGCATCTGTTTTCGAGAATCTGGCCTGCGAATCGTAAAGTGCTTGCGCGCAGACTTCCCCGACATGATTCACTCTCATAAGCCCCGCACTATGTCGGCGATCAGCATCGTCCAGAGAAACATCGGGTACGCCCATGGCCGGATTTGGCCTGGAGGCTACAGCTACACCTGCAATAACTCTCAATGCCTTATCCATACCCAAAATTAGATCATCTATTTTTTGCATCGATGTCCTCGTACATAGAGCTGATTCGCCAAAAACTTAAAAAATAAGCAAGAATGACCTTGCATGCTAAACCATTGCTTTTTAAGCATTATTTTTGCCTCATTTGTTGTTGACTAACCACAGAATAATCAATTGAAAAGCACAAAACCCAAATTCTCTTTGCCCTGAAGGGAGACATTTGATGAAATCGTTATTAGCTTCTTAACCAAACTGTTTGGAAGTCTCGGCATGGGCAGTTTTGTGCGCCTGTAGCTGGATGCAACTAAAAAAAATTTTAGCACGCCAACCCTTGGAGATTAATTAATGAAAAAATCGCTTCTCGCACTGGCAGTTCTGGGTGCATTTGCAGGTGCTGCACAAGCACAGTCCGCTGTAACAATCTATGGCTCTTTCGATGGTGGTGTTCGGCATGTCACCGACGTAAATGCTGCAGGTGACAGCAGGACGACAATGGGTTCTACAGGCACTTTTAACTCGAATCGACTTGGCTTCAGAGGCGTTGAAGACCTGGGTGGCGGCTTGAAGGCACGCTTTACTCTCGAAGCTGGTTTCAATACCGGCACAGGCGGCCTGGACACCCCGACCGCAGCTGGCGCTCCAAGCGTCCTGTTCAATCGTACTGCAGCGGTTGGTTTGGGCGGCAACTGGGGCTTTATTGATCTGGGTCGTCAATACACTAACGCGTTCTTGACTATCGCAGCATACGATCCGTTTGTTTACAAATTCCCAGGCATTGCGCAGGCCGTTCCAGCTACTGCTGGCGTTCGTTACAACAACGACATCAAATACACAGGCACGTTTGGTCCTGTAACAGCCCGTGCAGAGTATGCATTGGGTGAAGTCGCTGGCAGTGTTCGCACTGGATCAGCACGATCGATTTCGGCAAATTATTCCAGCGGTCCAATCGCTGCTGGTGCTGCATACACGCTGCGTGACGTGGCAGGCTTTGATAACGACCATTGGACAGTTGGCGGCGCATACAAGTTTGGCCCAGCTCGCGTGTCGATTGGCTATGCGAACGAACAGCAAGATGTAGCTGTTGGCGCAGATACCGAAACCAAGTTCGCATGGGTGGGTTTGAACTATGCAATTACACCGGCTATCGAACTGACTTACGCTTATTATCGTAACCGTCGTGACGCCGCTGCAGCAGCAGCTGAAGGTGAAAAAGATCTGCACATGCTGGCCGCTACATATGCGCTGTCCAAGCGAACCAACTTGTACGCTGAGTTTGATACTGCGAAGAACGAAGGCGTGTTCCGCGCTGCTCCGAATCAGTCCCGTCAGCGCGGCATCTCGATCGGTGTGAACCACTTGTTCTAACAATGAATATGCAGGATTAGCTTTACCCAGCTAATTAACCTGTAGCTTCATTCAAACGGGCTCATCATCAATGAGCCCGTTTTATTTTGTGTAGTGCTTGTACCGGAATAACCCCTTGTAGACGTAATACCTCGATCTGTTCGAGCGAATGAGGAATCGCATAAAAAGTTGCAAATATCGCATTTATGCAGGCGACTTCGTTGCAAATCCACCACAAATAAATTAATAGCATCCGAAAATCAGAAATAACCTTTGTCCTTCGATTCGATATTTGATGAAATAAGCACCAGCTTCTTAATTAAATGATTACGAAGCATAAATTCGACGACCGCTACCAGCGGCCACGTCGAAAGCACCATATAAATCTTAGCTCGATAACCTTTGGGGATTATTCAATGAAAAAAACGATTTTCGCGCTCGCAGCCCTCGGCGCGTTTGCAGGCGCAGCCTCTGCGCAAACCAATGTAACGATCTACGGTATTGCTGACGTTGGCATCCAGCGCATCGACACAAACACGACCGAAGCTCGTTGGGGCTTGGACAGCGGCATTCAATCCGGCAGCCGCCTTGGCTTCAAAGGCAGCGAATCCCTCGGTGGTGGCTTGGCTGCGATTTTCACGTTGGAAAACGGTTTCAATATTGATAATGGTGCATTGGGCCAAGGCGGTCTGCTGTTTGGACGTCAAGCTTGGGTTGGCTTGAGCGGCGGCTTTGGTGCCGTTAAGTTTGGTCGTCAACTGACACCAATCTTTACCGCACTCGATTCCATCGATCCTTTCGGCACCGGCCTGACTGGCGATGCAAGCGGTATCGCGATCGGCGGCACTACAGCGGCTGCTCCTGGCTTCCGTCCATACGGCGTTCGTATGAACAACACAATCAACTACTCCGCGCCGGCCATCGGCGGCTTCAATGCACAAATCGCCTACGGACTGGGTGAAGTTGCAGGCAGCACATCGGCTGCTAGCCAGTTGGGTGCGTCGATCGGTTACGCAAATGGTCCGATCAACGCCGTATTTGCATATCATGATGCAAACAACGCGGCTGGCACTGGCGATTCTCGTACCGCCATGCTCGGCGCAACTTACGACTTCCGCGTCGTTAAGGCCCATGCTGCATTTGCTGTCAATCGCGACGAACTCGGCGCAACACGTACCGGCAATAGCCGCAATGCCATGCTTGGCGTGAGCGCGCCTATCGGTGCAGGCACTGTTATCGCATCTTATACCCGTCACGACGACCGTCTTGGCGCTGGTACAGCAGATGCTGACTACTGGGGCGTTGGCTATACTCATAACCTGTCCAAGCGTACAAATCTGTACACTTCCTATTCCCGCCTGAAGAACGATGCTCCAGCGGTTCCGGATGTGAACTGGTTCAACGTCGGCGTTCGCCACAAGTTCTAATTACTTACAGGTGCAAGTCACCTGTGTTTAGTTGAAACTAAAGAAAAAGACACCTGCGGGTGTCTTTTCTTTTGCGTCATTTGCTTATAACAGAATGATCCTGTATCAATTCGAGAGACGAAGTTTCCTCTTTGACCTGAATACAGCAGCATCGTCATAAAAATCATTGCTTTGTTCCGGCCACCATCCGGGTAATCCCAGCACAGGCAATGGAGTGAAGTCGGCAGTAGACAAACTATCTGAAAGACTCTGCGAAATTTGGTTATCAAGGAAGTGCATTCTCTGCTTCTGGGGAAGTGCAAAGTAGGTGTGGTCGACCCGGACAATATATGCGTGGGCAGTAATTGCCTTATAGGGCACCACCAACTTTTCCATCAGTGCATGGCCCAACAGGTTGACGTCCCATGTATTGCCGAACGTGGAACGATTTTGGATAAAAATTTGACGCCATTGATGTTCCTGCAACGCCACTACCTGGCTTTCATCGGTGACGATCACCAAGGAAGCGTTCTCGTCAAAGATAGTGGCAGCATCTCGTAACTTGCCTCGCGTGTGCTTGCCAACATGGTGATTGCCTGCCGTGGCAGTAGATGTCCTGAGAATTTCCACTGCCTGCAATTCATTTAGCCGAACTTTGATTTTCGGATATGACAACCACATGAGGGCGTTAAAGAAATCGTGCAGATTCTTTCGAGTCGGCACCGAGCCCGTGTTGCTGATAAAAGTTTCATAAGCACAGTCTGGGGGTAGCTCGGCCTGTGGTACCAGTTTGATCGGCAAGCCGCGATGATTGCATATATTCAATGAAGCAAAGGCTCCGTTAATCGCACGCATCCAGTCATTTGATTTTGTTGCAATGTCAGCGACAGGCGAAAAAGGGGCTAGCCAAGGTTGTTGCCAATTGATCAAATCAATGAATCGATTACACATCAGTAGGATAAGCTTCGTTCACAACAAGACAATCAAAGCCTGGAACCTTGTAGAAGAATACGTTCAAGCCATTTTCCAGGAGATCGTTTCTCCTGCATTCAGCGGCACAATACTTGTATCGCCAAACGGCAGTTCATCAGGCAATTTCCAGTCCTCTTTCGTTAAGGTGATCGTGCCATTATTGCGGGGCAATTTATAGAAGTCCGGCCCGTTGAAACTTGCAAAAGCCTCCAGCTTATCGAGCGCATTCGCCCTTTCAAAAGCCTCGGCATAAAGCTCCATCGCATGCAACGCGGTATAGCATCCTGCGCAGCCACAGGCGTGTTCTTTCAGGCCCTTGGGATGTGGCGCCGAATCCGTTCCCAGGAAAAATTTGGTACTACCGGACGCAATTGCCTTGATCAAGGCTTGACGATGCTCTTCACGCTTCAGAACAGGCAAACAATAGTAATGTGGACGGATGCCGCCTCTGAAGATTTCATTTCGGTTATATAACAGGTGATGTGCAGTGACGGTGGCAGCAATCGGCCCGTCCGCTTCGGCAATGTACTGCGCCGCGTCCTTCGTGGTTATATGCTCAAACACAACTCTGAGCGCAGGCATATCGCGCCGCAGGGGTTCCATTACTCGATCAATGAAAATGGCTTCACGGTCGAAAATATCGATTTCCGCGTCGGTTACCTCCCCATGCACTAGAAACGGCATGCCGACTTCCTGCATCACCTCCAGTGTCCTGTAGCACTTTTCCAGAGCGGTTACGCCAGCGTCTGAATTGGTTGTGGCCCCCGCAGGATACAACTTCACCGCATGAATAAAACCACTCTCCTTGGCACGACGTATTTCGTCCGGCGGCGTATTGTCAGTAAGGTACAGCGTCATCAGCGGCTCAAATTGCACACCGGCTGGAAGCGCGGCAAGGATACGTTCCCGGTAACCGCTTGCCTGTGCGGTTGTCGTCACCGGCGGCTTCAGGTTTGGCATCACGATTGCTCTTGCGAACTGACGGGCACTATGCGGGAGAACGCTGGCCAAGGCAGAGCCGTCTCGCAAATGCAGATGCCAATCGTCTGGGCGTGTCAGGGTAATGCTGCTGGTGGCAGTGGATGAGGTTTTTTCAAACATGTCGGCTCTTTCATCAGAATCGCCGTATTTTAACTTCTCGCCGTCTTCCCTCTCTCTTGAACCGGCATAAAAAAGCCGTTTCGAGGCAACCTCGAAACGGCTTGCGTTTCAGCCGGTGATGCTTAGTGAATGATTTTGGCGAGGAAGTCGCGGGCGCGGTCGGAGCGTGGCGAGCCAAAGAACTCATCCTTGGTGCAATCCTCCACAATGGCGCCCGCATCCATGAAGATCACCCGATTGGCCACCTTGCGCGCGAATCCCATCTCGTGCGTGACTACCATCATTGTCATGCCCTCCTGCGCCAACCCTACCATCACGTCCAGCACCTCATTGATCATCTCCGGATCCAGCGCCGACGTCGGCTCATCAAACAGCATCGCAATCGGATCCATCGACAACGCCCGCGCGATGGCGACCCGCTGCTGTTGGCCTCCTGACAGTTGCCCCGGAAATTTGTCTTTCTGTGCAATCAGGCCCACCCGGTCCAAGTACTTCAACCCCTTTTCTGTGGCTTCTTCCATGCTGCGGCCCAATACCTTGACCTGCCCGATAGTCAGGTTCTCCCGGATCGACAAGTGGGGAAACAGCTCGAAGCTCTGGAATACCATGCCGATGCGCGCGCGCAACTTCGACAGGTTGGTCTTCGGATCGCCCACCGAAATGTTGTCTACCAGAATTTGTCCCTTCTGGAATGGCTCCAGGCCGTTTACTGTCTTGATTAGGGTCGACTTGCCCGATCCCGACGGCCCGCACACCACCACCACATCCCCTTTGGCAACCTTGGTGGAACAATCGTTCAACACCTGGAAGTTGCCATACCACTTACTTACGTTCTTCAGTTCAATCACGTTTTTCTCCTGCCTGTACTGGTCTGGTTATATTGAAAACTATCGGATAATCGCCACACGCTGCTGCAGCTTCCTGACCAGCAGCGACAGGCCAAAGCACAGCACGAAATACACCACAGCAACAAACAGGTACATTTCAATCAGGCGACCGTCGCGCTGGGCCACCTTGGAGGCGGCGCCAACAAAGTCAGTAATCGACAGCACATACACCAAAGACACGTCCTGAAACAGCACGATGGTTTGGGTCAGCAGTACCGGGATCATGTTGCGAAATGCCTGCGGCAGCACAATAAAGCTCATTGTCTGGCGATAGTTCATGCCCAGCGCATAGCCGGCAGCTACCTGCCCGCGCGGGATCGACTGGATACCCGCACGCATGATTTCACAGTAATACGCCGCCTCGAACATGATGAAGGTGATCAGCGACGAGGTGAATGCCCCTACCATGATGGGCTGGTTAGCACCGATGATCCAGGCGCCGATGTACGGCACCAAGAAATAAAACCAGAAAATCACCAGAACCAGGGGAATGGAGCGGATGAGGTTGACGTAAGTGGTGGCAATGCCGGAGATGAGTTTGTTGCTCGACAGGCGCATCATGGCCAGCAAGGTGCCGACGATGATGCCACCGGTCATGGCCAGCGCCGTCAGTTGCAACGTGAAAACCATGCCGGTCTGGAAAAGGTAGACCCAGGACCGCTGAATGACGTCGAAATCGAAATTGTCGAACATGGTCAGTGACCTCCGGTGTTAGTGCTGCCGGAGACGATGAAGCCGGGAACGGCGACGCGTTTTTCGAGCAAGCGCATGAGGTTGACGACGATGATATTGACGATGATGTAGATGACAGTGGCGGCAGTGAAGGCTTCGAAGACCTGGAAGGAGAATTCCTGCATTGAACGCGCCCGGGCAGTCAACTCCATCAAGCCGATTGTCAGGGCCACGGCGCTGTTTTTAATGACATTTAGAAACTCACTGGTCAATGGCGGGATAACGATACGAAAGGCCATTGGCAAGAGCACGTAGCGATAGGTTTGCGTCAGCGTCAATCCGAGTGCCGTGCCCGCCATTTTCTGTCCGCGCGGCAGAGCATTAATGCCGGCAGAGACTTGCACAGCCACGCGCGCGGAGGTGAAAAATCCCAGGCAGATGACGGCAGTGATGAAAGGTGCATTGGGCAGGGCCTTGAGCCAGTTGCCGATATGGTCCGGCATAAGTTCCGGCATGACGAAATACCACAGGAACATCTGCACCAGCAGCGGGATGTTGCGAAACAATTCGACATAGGCGTTGGCAATGACCGCGGCGACTCGGTTGGGCATGGTGCGGATCGTGCCGATCACCATGCCCAGCAGCAGCGCCATAATCCAGGCCGCCATGGCGGTGGCCAGGGTCCAGGTCAGTCCCGAGATCAGGGTATCCATGTACGTACCCACACCGTCGGGCGACGGCTCCCAAAATATGCGCCAGTTCCAGTTGTAATTCATATTCCCCTCGTCTCTGTATAGAGTCGTTGTTTCAGTACATTGCCCTGCAGGCGGTATTAAACAGTGATACTACTTGCGATTCTTATCAGACGGCTTTTTGTGCAAAGCAGCAATTTGATTTCAAAAAATAAAACGGGAGGCGCGAGCCCCCCGTTTGGTTTATTACCGTGGTGAAGTTACTTCGTTTTGTACGTTTCAGGATCGCCGGAGTCAGTCGGCTTGGCGATGACGGCCTTGAGCGGTTCGCTCATCGGGATGTTCAAGTTGATACCCTTTGGAGGAATCGGCGACTGGAACCACTTGGTATACAAGCGATTGATTTCGCCGGACTTGAACAGTGCAATGATCGCGTCGTCGACTGCCTTCTTGAACGCTGGATCATCGCGGCGCATCATGATTGCATACGGCTCCACCGACAAGGCTTCGCTGGTGATGGAATAGTCTCCCGGGGACTTGGAGCTGGCCGCCAGGGAAGCGAGCAGGATGTCGTCCATCGCAAATGCAACCGCGCGGCCGGTTTCTACCATCAGGAAAGCTTCCGCGTGATCCTTCGCGGTCATGATATTCATGCCGAGATTGCGTTCGCCGTTCAGCGCGGTCACTTGCTTGAGGTTGGATGTGCCGGATGTCGAGACGAGCGTTTTGCCTTTCATGTCATCAAGGGACTTGATATTTGATGACTTCTTGGCGAGCAGGCGATTGGCCGTGACGAAGGTGGTTGGTGCGAATGCCACCTGTTTCTGACGCTCCAGATTGTTCGTCGTGGAGCCGCACTCCAGATCGACCGTACCGTTAGCCATCAGTGGAATGCGTGTTGCCGAAGTCACCGGGTTCATCTTTACATTCAGTGACGACATGCCGAGCTGCTTCTGCAGTGCGCTGACCACCTTCATGCACAGGTCAATGGAATAGCCTTGATAAGACTGCTTGTCATCCAGATAGGAGAAAGGAATGGAGGAATCGCGAACGCCAAGCGTGATACCGCCGGTGTCCTTGATTTTTTTAAGCGTGCCGGTTTCCTGCGCCTGTGCCGTACCCGCAATCGCGCCAGCCGCGACCAAAACCGAAATAAACTTCGAGAATTTCATAACGTCTCCTAAGAAAAATTGTGCAGCCTAGTGTAACAAACCCTTGTATTAACAGCTTATCTATAACAACTAAGTGGAGATATCTGGATGGTATCAATCCCACTCGAGTAAAACGTCCTGCCGAAGTCTGTCGTTGACCCTTGCAACTACGCATTAGTACGTACTACCTACCCGTCAATCTCCGACTTTATCGGTTGGGAAACGCAGCATATCCCTTAATAGATGCCCCATCGGCATATTCATATTCAAACCCTTGGGAGGAATCGGGTTCTTGAACCATTTATCGTAAAGCTTATAGATTTCGCCATCATTGACGATTCTGCCCATTTCGCGGTCGACCACGGCTTTGAATGCCGGATCGTCTTTGCGCAGCATGATCGCGTAAGGCTCGGCCGAGAGCGCATCGCCGATCACCGTGAAGTTATTAGGGTATTGTGCATTGGCGCGCAGCCCGAATAGCAGGACGTCATCCATCGGAAACGCTTCAGCCAGGCCTTTCTCAACCATGCTGAACGACTCGGCATGGTCCCGGCCTTCAACCAGTTTCAGACTGAGAGCCCTTACTTTGTCGCGGTCATTGAGGAGTTTGACGGTGGTCGTCCCCTTCGTCGTTACAACCCGTTTATCCCGAAGATCCGACCAGTTTTTGATGCCCGAATCGGTTCTCACGACCATGCGCGCTGCGGCGACGAAGTGAGGTATGGTAAAAGCCACTTGCTTTCTTCGCTCGGCATTGTTGGTCGTCGAACCGCATTCGAGATCAGCCTTACCTTCCACAATCGCGGGGATGCGATTGGATGGCGTCACCGGAATGAATTTGATATTCAAATGCGACAGTTTTAATTCCCGCTTTATCGCATCGGCTACTTTCAAGCACAAATCGAGTGCATAACCAATCGGCTTTTTATTGTCATCCAGATAGGAAAATGGAATGGATGCTTCGCGGTAAGCAATCGTGACGGTTTGAGTATCGCGGATTTTTGCTAATGTTTCAGCGGCATGCAACGGCATGAGAAACAGGCCCAGCGTAGTGTAGAAAGCTGCTCTGATGGCTTGTTTTGTGACGTGTAATGTGGCGCGCATAAGGTCTCCGGCTCATGCAGGATTGGTCAAGAAAGCAAAGCCCATTTGCAAAAGGGCATGTTTCTATATAGCAAATAATGTGCCACTCTTGCTATACGTGATAACCACAACTGATACTTTTTCAGTCGCTTTTTTCTTGTGGGAGTTTTTAAAGCGGCAGGACTTCGACAGCCTGCCGCTCATGCTTACAGATACTTGCGCGTTCTGGTTAGGGATATAAACCGCGCATCTCGCGGGCCTGCAGCACACGGGTACAGGCGACGATAAATGCCGCTGTACGCAATGACACATTCTTCTCTTCCGCAAGCTGCCACACTGCGGCAAACGCTTCGCGCATGATGCGGGTAAGACGCAGATTGATCTCGTCCTCGGTCCAGAAGAAACTCGAAAAGTCCTGCACCCATTCGAAGTAGCTCACCGTCACACCGCCTGCATTGGCAATCACATCGGGTACGACAAGTACGCCATTTTCGCGGAGGATATCGTCCGCCGCAGGCATGGTCGGCCCGTTCGCGCCTTCCAGAATGATCTTTGCGCGGATATTTTTCGCGTTGGCTTCTGTAATTTGCTGCTCCAGAGCCGCAGGCACCAAAATATCGCAGTCGAGTTCCCAAAAGCGGGCACGGTCATGCAAGGTCTCGGCGCCGCCGAAGCCGGCAACACTACCAGTGGCATTCACGTGTGCCTGCAGTGCCGACACATTGATTCCCGCTTCACTTACAACGGTCGTGATGTGATCTTGCACGGCAATGACCTTTGCTCCGGCTTCCGCAAAGAGACGGGCAGCGATGCCACCGACGTTCCCGAAACCCTGAATGGCCACCCTTGAACCTTTGATATCGATTCCACGTTTGGCCGCGGCTTCGCAGCCCACAACGAACACACCACGACCGGTCGCTTCCTTGCGGCCAAGACTGCCGCCGAGCGAGATGGGTTTGCCGGTAACAACGCCGGAGGACGTGCTTCCCTGGTTCATGGAATAGGTGTCCATCATCCATGCCATGATCTGCTCATTGGTGTTTACGTCCGGCGCCGGTATGTCTTTGTGGGGGCCGATGATGATGTTGATTTCGCTGGTGTAGCGGCGTGTCATTCGCTGAAGTTCGCCGGACGATAGGGTTTTCGGGTCGACCCGGATACCGCCTTTTGCACCGCCATAGGGCACATTGACTGCCGCATTCTTTACTGTCATCCAAGCTGACAGCGCCATGACTTCGGACAGTGTCACATCTTGATGGAACCGGACGCCGCCTTTGCCTGGGCCACGTGAGGTATTGTGCTGCACCCTATAGCCTTCGAAGTGGGCGATCGTTCCGTCATCACGCTCGATGGGAACGTCGACAACCAGAATACGTTTTGGCCGCTTTAACGTTTCCACCCACCGGGCCAGCGATCCGAGATACGGTGTCACACGGTCGATCTGCTCGAGATACACGCCCCACGGGCCGATTTCGTGCTGAGTGAGATAGGAAGGGATTTCATGTTGGATGGACATGCGGTTGCTCCTTGTATTGGCGGCCATGTGATTGGCCGCGTTTGATGTAGGACATGCTAGAACAACACTACTTGCCCAATCCAATGCTTTGTGGGCATGCAACTATGCAAGAAAGACATACTTTCTTGGCCATAAGTGCGCACCGACGACGGAATCCCAACGGCACTTCCCTGCAGGAAAGCAGCAACTAGGAAACGATAATTTCCTTGGAATGCATCGCCTTGCGCTTGCGGGCTTTTGCCTTGGTTTGGGCTTCATTGCGTTGGATTAGATAATCCCAAAGACGTGCGACAACCGGCTTTCCGGGTCGCTGGGAAGTCGGCCGCTCACGGTAGAGACGGATTTCCATATGCACTTCCCATTCGGATTGACCGGCGTCGGCGCGGGCCAATTGGCGCTGCTTGACTTCGCGTGTCACTGCCGATTCGGGCAGAAAAACGATGCCATGTCCTTCCAGCGCCATCATTTTCAGGCCTTCGGCCATGTCGGTTTCATAGCGTTTCGAGAGATGGAGGGGGCGCTTCGCATCCGAGAGGATCAGTTCCACCATGCGCCCCAGATAGGCATTGCTGGTGTAGGAAAGAAAAGGCAGCGGCGATTTTGCGGTACCCGGCAACAACAGGTCCGGAACACCTGCCTTGTTGCAGCGGGCATAGGCGCGCAATGCTTCGCTGCCAAGAGTGATCATGTCATACCGGCTTGCATCGAGCTGGACCGGCTGGCGTGGATGGTGGTAGCACAGCAGGAGGTCGCAACCGCCCTCAACCATGGTCATGACCGCATCGTGCACATTCAGCGCAATCAGGCGCGTGTTCAACATACCGAAACCCGCCTCAAGTTCCGTCATCCACTTCGGCATATACGTCAGCGACAGGGTATGCGGAACCGCAAAGTCGACAGTGGCATGCGCAGTTGGCCGCTTGCCGCGCAACAACGCTCTTGCGTTATTGATTTGACCCAGCATTTCGAGTGCCTGTTCATAGAACACTTCGCCAGCTGGTGTCAGCCTGGTCGGATACGAAGTGCGATCGATCAGATCGGCACCGAGCCAGGCTTCGAGCGATTGGATGCGACGCGAAAAGGCTGGCTGGGTCACATGACGCAGTTCAGCGGAGCGGCTGAAACTACGCGTTTCCGCAAGCGAGATAAAGTCTTCCAACCATTTGGTTTCCATAACGCTATGTTAGTAGGTTTTATACCGGAAGCAAAACAGGCTAAAGACAATCTCGAATTTGTTTGCTCGTCTTCGCTATGCAAGCGCCGAACGTATATCAACATCGTCAGAAGCTGGCGGGCTATCCTTTCTTGCTTGCTGGCGCTGCCACATCTGTGCATACACACCGTCGGCTTCCAGCAATTGTGCATGGGTGCCACGCTCGATGATCCGGCCATGATCCAGCACGAGGATCTGAGCGGCATCCGCAATGGTCGACAAACGATGGGCAATGACCAGTGCTGTCCGACTCTTGGCAATTTCCTTCAACTGCGCCTGTATTGCCTGCTCAGATTTGGAATCAAGCGCCGAGGTCGCCTCGTCAAAAATCAGCAGGGAAGGATTTTTCAACAAGGTTCTTGCGATGGCTACACGCTGCTTTTCGCCACCGGACAACTTCAGTCCCCGCTCACCGACCATGGAGGCATAGCCATCCGGCAGGCTTTCGATGAAATCATGAATATAGGCCGCTTTTGCTGCAGCCACGATTTCGTCCTTAGTCGCGCCAGGCTTGCCATAGGCGATGTTGTACTCGATGGTGTCGTTGAACAATACTGTATCCTGGGGCACGATGCCGATGGCTTTGCGCAGTGACGCCTGGGTAACATCCCTCAAGTCCTGGCCATCAATCGTAATGCTGCCGGAATCGATGTCGTAGAACCGGAAAAGCAGGCGGGAAAGCGTGGATTTTCCCGACCCGCTATGCCCGACGACGGCAGTCGTGGTGCCCGCCGGTATGGTGAAATCGACGTCGAACAGGATTTGCCGCTTTG
Organism: Noviherbaspirillum sp.; assembly: GCF_035944575.1. Classification (GTDB taxonomy): domain Bacteria; phylum Pseudomonadota; class Gammaproteobacteria; order Burkholderiales; family Burkholderiaceae_D; genus Noviherbaspirillum. The sequence continues at coordinate 15,338 of NZ_DASZBA010000241.1, read as the reverse complement.
CTTCATAGCTGAAGTTCACGAGTGAAAATCGGACCTCAGCGCCATGGATTGCCAGCGGCTTGGCATCGGGAGTGTCAGCTATTTCGCGATGCTGATCGAGCAGCGAAAACAATCTCTCCATATCCGCCATGCTCTGCTTGATTTCACGGTAAATCACGCCAAGAAAGTTGAGTGGAATATAGAGCTGAATCATGAAGGCATTCACCAGAACCAGATCGCCCAAGGTCATGGTGCCGTCAATGACGCCCTGGGTGGCGCGCCACAAGATCAGCGTCACCGCCGTCGCGATGATCAGCGATTGTCCGGTGTTCAGGAACGATAGCGAAGTCTGCGACTTGACGGCCGCCGTCTCCCAGCTTTCGAGGCTCTTATCGTAGCGTTTCGCCTCGTATTCTTCATTGCCGAAATACTTGACGGTCTCGTAATTGATCAGCGAATCGATTGCCTTGATATTTGCTTTCGAATCCAGATCGTTCATCGTACGGCGGAAGTGTGTACGCCACTCCGTAACCGCGATGGTGTAGGCGATATAGACAATCAGTGCCGAAATGGCAATGACTGCAAACCATATGTCGTAGTGGAGCACGAGGTAGCCCACGACGAGTGTAACCTCTACCAGGGTCGGCAGGATGCTGTACAGGGTGTAGGAAACCAGCGACGAAATGCCCCGTGTGCCCCGCTCGATATCCCGCGTCATGCCGCCGGTCTGCCGGCTCAGGTGAAAACGCAGGGATAAGGCATGCAAGTGCCGGAACACCTTCAGCGCGATTGTGCGCACTGCGCTCTGCGTGACTTTCGCAAACACGAATTCACGCATTTCGGTGAAAAGCGTCGTGCATAAACGCAGCACGCCGTAAGCGATGAGAATCCCTATCGGCAATACCAGCACTGCCTGCGGATCGCCCGGCTTGATCGTCATGTGGTCGATGAGCGCCTTGAGTACGAGTGGCACGCCCACATTGGCGAATTTGGCGCCGACGAGAAAAAGCAATGCAAGGAATACACGCCACTTGTACTCCCATAAGTAAGGCAATAAAGTCTTTAGGGTCGCCCAATCATTCCGCGTGCCTTGATTGGCGGCGGGTTCGGGCGAGGAAACAGGGTGGCGACGCATGGAGGAATGGGAAACGAAATTAGAATGGTTTATGCTGTGTCCCGCAGATTGTAGCCCAGGGCCTGATATTCAACAGTCGCGCAGCATGGCAAGACACACTATCAGCAGGCAGGACAGGCACAACGGGCATCAAACCAAATCAATTGTGGGAGGAAAAATGACAAATACCAATCAAGGCTGCCTGCCGGACGGCAAAATACCTCAACTCCGCGTCATGCCAATGCCGGCGGATGCGAATGTCCATGGCGACGTGTTCGGCGGATGGATCATGGCGCAGGTTGACATTGCAGGCTCGCTGCCGGCAGTGCGCCGGTCGAACGGCCGGGTCGCCACGATCGCCGTGAATTCCTTCGTGTTCAAGAACCCGGTTTTCGTCGGCGACCTTCTCTCTTTCTATGCCGACATCGTCAAGGTCGGCAATACATCGATCACCGTGAATGTCGAGGTTTTCGCCGAACGCAACCGCCTGCAGGCGGAAACCGTGAAAGTGACCGAAGCCACATTGACGTATGTCGCCACGGACGAAAACCGGAAGCCGCGCCCTGTGCCGCCACTGTCGTCATTGACGTCGCAAAGCTGACGCGTCATTGCCGACATCGTCTCATCTCGCCATGCAAACCGCTCCCATGCTTCCTGAACGAAGGCTGTTCCTCGCGCACACCGGCCGCCTGATGTCCCTGGCGGCTCTTGCCGCCGCCTATCCCGGCGCTGCACTGGCCCGGACCAGCGTTTATCCGTTCACTCTGGGCGTGGCATCCGGTTCACCGCGCGACACCGGCTTCGTGCTTTGGACCCGCATTCTATCGGAGCCTCTCAATCCGGAACCCGTGACGCGGGCACCGTTGTCCGTGCGATGGGAGGTTGCGGAGGATGAGGCATTCAAGCGCATCGTCGCCGATGGCGTTGCTACGGCGCTGCATGAACTGGCGCATAGCGTCCATGTCGATGTGACCGGATTGCGTCCGGACCGATGGTACTGGTACCGCTTCATGCTTGGCGATGCTGTCAGCCCAATCGGGCGCACCCGCACCGCCCCCGCCGCGGATGTGCTTCCGGCCCGCATGCGATTTGCCGTTGCGTCCTGCCAGCATTGGGATTTCGGCCACTATGCCGCGCATCGCCACATCGCTGCGGAAGCGCCCGATCTGGTGGCCTTTCTTGGGGACTATATCTATGAGCGTGGGCAATACGACCTCAAGCATCCCGACTCTCCCAGCGGCCGCGGCGACGAATCCATTACGCTGAATGATTACCGCACCCGCTATGCCCAATACAAATCCGACCCTCATTTGCAGGCCGCACATCATGCAGCGCCATGGATCGTGACATGGGACGATCATGAGGTAGCGAATGATTACGCAAACGACCGGGATGAACGGCTTGGCGGCAGCTTCATGGCACGCCGCGCTGCCGCCTATCAGGCCTTCTATGAGCATATGCCCATCAGGTTGGCACCGCGCCCCGCTGGTGCACATGATTTTTCGAAGCTGCGCATTTTCGATCGTGTGGAATGGGGCCGGCTGGCGCAATTTCACCTGCTCGATAATCGTCAGTACCGCGACTATCAAGCATGCCAACGATCTGGCAGAGGAGGATCAAATATTGTCACGACGCACTGCACGGAACGGCTGTCACCGACGCGCTCCTTGCTGGGTGTCGAACAGGAATCCTGGCTGGCGGATGGATTTGTGCGCTCCAAAGCCCGCTGGAATCTGCTGGCGCAGCAAACCCTGATGGCGCAATCAGTGCATATACCGTCAGCACAATCACGAGAAGATGACCGTTTCTGGAATGATGGATGGGACGGCTATCCCGCTTCCCGCGACAGGCTGCTGAACGACATAAGGAAACATCGCTTGGCCAATCCGGTGGTGCTTTCCGGGGATGTTCACACGTTTTATGCGGCTGAACTGCGGCAGGATTTCAACCGGCCGGTTTCCAACGACAATCCGGTCGTCGCGACCGAATTTTGCGGGACGTCGGTCACCTCCCGCTCACGCGCACAGTCGATCACGGACCAAATCGTCGCCAATAACCCGCACCTGCAATATGGCCGCAGCGACCGGCGCGGTTTCCTGCTCATGGAGTTGACGCCAGCTTCTTCCACTGCACGTTTTCAGGCACTGGACGACGTGTCCCAAAAGGACTCGGGCATATCGACGCTTGCTTCTTTTGTGGTTGAAAGTGGCAAAGCCGGTGCCGTCCGCACTGGTTGAACCTATACGAGATCCGGCTGGCAGAAATAAAAACCGCCTGACATAGCAGGCGGTTTTTTATCGCAACACAATTTATGCAGCTTTCTTTTCGTCCCGCAATTCGCGCCGCAATATCTTGCCGACGTTGGTCTTTGGAAGATCATCGCGGAACTCGATGTACTTCGGCTTCTTATATGCAGTGAACTGCTCCTTGCAATATTCCATCAGCTGCTCGGCTGTCAACGAAGGATCCTTGCGAACGACGAACAGCTTCACAGCCTCGCCGGAATTATTGTCCGGAACACCGATGCAAGCGCATTCCAGAACCCCTGGATGTGCTGCCACCACGCCTTCGATCTCATTGGGATACACATTGAAGCCCGAGACCAGGATCATGTCTTTCTTGCGATCGACGATCTTCACGAAACCACGCGCATCCATCACGCCGACATCACCCGACTTGAAGAAGCCGTCCGGCGTCATGACTTTTGCGGTTTCGTCCGGGCGGTTCCAGTAGCCGACCATGACCTGCGGACCACGGATCGCGATTTCGCCAGGCTGACCGAGCGGCACCGGTTTGCCGTCATCATCGAGGATGGCGATATCCGTCGATGGAATCGGCAGTCCTATGGTGCCGGTGAATTCTTCCACGTCACCCGGGTTACAGGTTGCCACCGGCGCGGTCTCGGACAGGCCGTATCCTTCGATGATCGGGCAACCGGTGATCTTGAGCCATTTATCATTAACTGCCTTCTGCACAGCCATGCCGCCGCCATTGCAAATCTTCAGCGCCGAAAAATCAAGCTTGCTGAAATCCGGATGGTTGACCAGGCCGTTATAGAGCGTATTCACCGCCGGCAGCATGTTGACCTTGTACTTGCCCAGTTCCTTGATGAAGCCCGGAATATCACGCGGATTTGGGATAAGAATGTTCATCGCGCCAAGCCGGGTTCCCAGCAGGCAGCAGGCGGTAAGTGCAAAGATATGATAGAGAGGCAATGCACACACTACGGTCAGCGCCTCGACTTTCGGTTCCTTGTTCAAGGAAGGCTGCGCCCAGGCCTCGTTCTGCAGCACGTTCGCAATCACATTGCGATGCGTCAGCGTCGCGCCTTTGGAGACGCCGGTGGTGCCGCCCGTGTACTGCAGGAACGCAATGTCGTCATGACCGAGTTCGACCGGCTTCAAGGTCATGCCGGCACCTTCCGCCAATGCACGCTTGAAACGTATCGCGTTCGGCAATGAGAATGCCGGCACCATCTTCTTTACATTACGCACGACAAAGTTGACAATCGTGCCCTTCATTCCGCCCAGCATTTCGCCCATGCTGGCGACTACCACATGCTGGACTTTTGTCCTGGCAATGACTTGCTCCAGGGTCGTCGCAAAGTTCTCGAGAATGATGATTGCTTCAGTTCCGGAATCGTTGAGCTGATGCTCCAATTCCCGTGGCGTATAAAGCGGATTGACATTGACCACCGTATAACCTGCACGCAGAACGGCGGCGATCGCGATCGGATACTGCAATACATTCGGCATCATCAGGGCGACGCGCGCACCCTTTTTCAGCCCCCTGCTCTGCAGCCATGCGCCAAGCTTTTTGGACAGTGTATCGACCTCCCCATAGGTCATGAACTTGTCCATGCAAACATACGCATTGCGTGCGGCATATTTCTTGAATGACTCTTCCAGCAGATGCACCAGCGATCGATATTGGGTGTAATCGATTTCTGCAGGCACGCCTTGTGGATATGACTTAAGCCAAAATTTGTCCATTGTCTACCTCTCGCTTTGGATTTTTTAAGTTTGTTAAGAACGTCTAACAAAATGAGGGAAGGACGGCGCAATAATATTTTGATAAGCACACCGTCGAAGGTGGTGCCTTTTTATCACGCCAAAGCCATTTTGTTAGAAGCTTTAAGGATAAATGAACACTTGGTTCATTTTTATCAACGTAGATGCTATCGGGCAGTGCACTTGTGTGCAAGTGATTTGAACGTTATCTGAAGATTTCTTCTAGCGAGCAGGCACTTATTGCGACGCAACAATAAGTGCCGCCATACAAACTGCGATCCAGGGAATCGTGCGGGTGCAGGAATTGGATATGCTCGTCGGTTTCAGCGAGACAGGCGGGCCTCGACGCTCTCGGTCGCCATCTGCTGGGACCTTGCCAGACCAGCTAGTTGCTCGTGGCGCTGTTCCTTATCGAGAGACGACAGGTTACGGACAGCGGCATAAAACTTGTCGAGGCTCTTCTCCCTTGCGAGCAATGCACGGAAGCCGGGGACGAGGTCGTGATAAGTGGAAATGGCCGAGAGGTGCGCATTGGATAATGGTTCCGCAAACCAGCGATCATATCCGCCGTAACCGCCCCACTGCGCTTTCAAGACCTGATACTGCGCCTTGAGACCTTCGAATATTTCTGCTTTTCTCCTCCGCTTTTCCTGTGCGTCGACATCGCGTTCGTAGTTTTCTTCAAGCTCGTTCCGGCATTTGGTCAGCAATGCCAGAAAGCCTTCTTTGCGGCGTTGATAATCCTTGTAGGAATTGCGCATTTTTTCGTCGCCATACTTCTCCAGCCAGCGCTCGACGCCGACCTCTTCGACCGCGACTGCGAATGCCTCGTTGAACCGGGTGTCACCTTGTGCATAGACGACCTGATGTGCCAGTTCATGAAATACCAGACGGGCAAGCTCGCCTTCCGGATACTTGATGAACGTCGAGAGCACGGGATCGTTGAAAAATCCCAGCGTTGAATAGGCGGGCACGCCGCCCACCTGCACATCGTAGCGCTGAGCGCGCAGCTCGGCTGCATAAGCCATCGCGTCTTCCTTGCTGTAGTACCCGCGGTAATTGACACAACCTGCAACCGGGAAGCACCATTTCATTGGCTTCAAGGAAAATTCTTCCGTCGCGACCACATTCCACAACACGTAGGGTCGCTTCAAGTCGGCGTAGCTTTTGTAACTTTCATTATCCGGGAGCGCGAGTTCGCGCGCGGCGAAACGCCGGATTTCCTGTACCTTGGTGAGTTTGTCTTTGAGAGTGCCGCTGACTTCCGGATCGGACAGCCAATCTTCAATCGGCTTTGCTTCTGCGAGCAGCGAGAACTGCCCATGTGCCGCCTGTACGTAATACCCCAGATGAGAGCAGCCAACGATCAATGCCGTCAAGCCGCTGAATGCCAACACCCGCCACTTCGTTTTCATGTCAACCTTATGTCTGATTCATACCATGCCTCTCGGCGGATCAGGTGTACGAGGTGGTTCCGGGAAGCTGTTAAAGCATGATGAAAAACAAGCGCAGCATCACTGTAACGATCTCTTGATCGGCGAGTTGCCGACAACATTGATCCGCATGGCGAGGCGGTGCAACAACATTGAAAACGCGTTGCCGCACGCTCTTAGCTTCTTACCTTTTCCACTTCTACCAGCACATCGTAAAAAGTCGGCGCTTTCCCCATATCGGTTAGCCGCTGACTTGTTACTTCATTGACGTTCTTTCCGTCGGCGGAAAACTTTTTCCACCAGATGGACAAGCCGACAACCAGTCCCTGACGTGCCTTGCCAGTCACTCTAGCTTTCGCCTCGAATGAGCCGCGGTCGTTATGGATACGTACCCGGTCACCATTCTCGATGCTGCGTTGGGCAGCGTCAATAGGATGAATGTCAAGATGCGGCTCTCCTTCCGTACTGCGCAAACTCTGCACGTTGACGAAAGTGGAATTGAGGAAGTTGCGCGCAGGCGGGGAGATCATGGCAAGCGGATAGCGCTTTGCCAACTTTGGATTGCTGGCCACCGACTCATAGGGAGGAATATACGTGGGCAATGGATCGAGGCCGTCCTTCTTCATCGTCTCGGAATAGAACTCGCACTTCCCACTTGGCGTGGGAAAGCCTCCATGAGCAAACGGTGCATCGGGTACGTTCAGTTTTTGCCAGCCGCGCTGCTTGAGCGAATCCCAATCGAAGTGAATTGCCCGGACATCGCTCTTGTTGAACGCCTCTCTTGCAATCGCATCGTCGCTGTCGCTGAAGCAAGGCTCGTCGAATCCCATTCGGCTTGCGAGCAAACGGAAGATTTCTGTATTCGGTTTCGCCTCACCCATGGGGACGATCGCCGCATTGTTTGCCATCATGTAGGTATGGCCATAAGCGGCGTGGACGTCGACATGTTCCAACTGCGTTGTTGCCGGCAGCAGAATATCCGCATAATCGGCGGTATCGGTTTGAAAATGTTCCAGCACGACGGTGAACAAATCCTCGCGGGCGAAACCTTGCGCCACCTTTGATGACTCGGGCGCCACTGCGACAGGATTGGCGTTATAGACGATTACGGCGTCGATCTTCGGACCGAACTCCGGCGAGGTATCGCGCAGAAGATCGTCGCCGATGGTGCTCATGTTGATCGTGCGCGGCTTGGCGCCCGCAGGCAACAAGTCCCGTCGCTGCAGAGCAGCGACATTTCGCGGAAACGTGTCTGATGAAGATAACTGAATCCCACCGGCCGCATGGCGCCAAGCGCCAACCAATGCGGGCAGGCACGCAATATTGCGTACCGACATGCCGCCGCCGTGCACACGCTGAATGCCGTAATTGACACGAATGGCGACCGCCGCCCCGCTTCGCGCAGTTTCGCCGTAATCACGTGCCAATTGCACAACCTCGTCGATGGTAATCCCGCAGGTGTCGGCAGTACGTTGCGGCGTCCATTCCGCAGCACGTTGCGCCAATTGATCGAACCCGATTGTATGACGCGCAATATAGTCGCGATCCAGAAGACCTTCCTTGATCAGCACATGCATCATGCCAAGCGCCAAGGCCGAATCAGTACCCGGCAACAGGGCAATGTGCTGATGACACTTTTCGGCGGTGAGTGAACGATACGGATCGATTGCTATCAGTTTCGCACCATTGCGCTTCGCCTCCTGAGCGCGCATCCAGAAATGCAGATTGGATGCGATCGGATTACCTCCCCATATCAGGATCAGCTTGGCTGACTGGAATTGCTCGAGGTCGGTACCGATGCGCGCACCGATCGTGTAGCGATAGCCGACGCCGCCGGCCATGCTGCAGATCGTGCGATCCAGGAATGAGGCGCCCAGCTTATGAAAGAACCGCGCCGCCATGGATTCGCCCTGCACCATGCCCATGGTACCAGCGTAGCTGTAGGGCAAAATCGATTCGGGATGCTTTGCCGCAGCAGCCTTCAAGCGATTGGCGATCGTATCCAGTGCTTCATTCCAGCTGATGCGGGTGAATTTTCCTTCACCCTTTTTTCCGATCCGCTTCATCGGATAGAGCAGTCGCTCCTGATGATAAGTGCGTTCGGTGTAGCGCGAGACCTTGGTGCACAGTACGCCGGCTGTAGTAGGATGCTCAGGATCGCCGCGTACTTCCGTGGCAACGCCGTCCTGCACTGTGACCAGTAGCGCACAGGTGTCAGGGCAATCATGGGGGCACGTGGCGCGAACAATTGAAGTGGTCATAAAATGCTCTGGAATCGGTATGGACAGCAGCATACTACTGTACCTTATTCGAGCCCGCGAGCAACGCTTCGACAGCGCCCTGCGCTTTGTGACTGCGGCGAGCTATGTGCCGAAAGCGTTCAGATTCGCACAGAAAATTGAACACAGGAAACATTAACCATGCTGTTTTCCACCATGCAGCACGGAGATAACTATGCACCTAATCGACCCAATCGTTGAACTCGCTTCCGAACTCCAGCAAATCCGCAGGGATATCCATGCACATCCGGAATTATGTTTTGAAGAACACAGAACGGCCGACGTTGTAGCGCGCAAACTCACCGAATGGGGCATCCCCGTAATACGCGGCCTTGGCGTCACCGGAGTGGTAGGCGTAATCAAGAAGGGAAACGCCACTCGTGCCGTCGGATTGCGTGCCGATATGGACGCCTTGCCTGTACAGGAAATCAATACCTTTTCCCATGCATCGAAACACGTTGGCAAAATGCATGCTTGCGGACACGATGGGCATACTGCAATGCTGTTGGGCGCGGCCAGGCATCTTTCCGCGCATGGCGACTTCGATGGTACGGTTTATGTCATTTTCCAGCCAGCCGAGGAAGGCGGCGGCGGCGCGCGCCGGATGATGGAGGACGGTCTGTTTCAACAATGCCCGATGGACGCGGTGTTCGGCATGCATAACTGGCCCGGCGCTGCGGTCGGCACCTTCGGCGTCACGCCCGGACCGATGATGGCGTCGTCGAATGAGTTCGAAGTGACGATCAAGGGAAAAGGCGCGCATGCGGCACAACCGCACAAGGGCATCGACCCGATCATGATTGCTGTTCAGATTGCGCAAAGCTGGCAAACCATCATCACGCGCAACAAGAGTCCGCTCGATTCGGGCGTATTGTCGATTACGCAAATCCACGCCGGCAGTGCGACCAACATCATTCCGGACGAGGCGACGCTGATTGGCACGGTGCGCACGTTCACCACCGAGGTACTCGACCTGATCGAGACACGCATGCGGACAATCGCCGAACACACCGCGGCGGCCTTCGATGCGAAGGTCGATTTCCAGTTCAAGCGCAACTATCCTCCGCTCATCAACCATGCGGAAGAAGCAGCATTTGCGGCGGAGGTCATGAAAGGTGTTGTAGGCGAGAAGAACGTGAATGCCGAAGTGGAGCCAACCATGGGCGCGGAAGACTTCGCTTTCATGTTGCAGGAGAAGCGTGGCTGCTATGTTTTCATTGGCAACGGCGAAGGCGATCATCGTGTTGCCGGCCATGGCCTGGGACCATGCAACCTTCACAATCCCAGCTATGACTTCAACGACGAGTTACTGCCCATCGGAGCGACTTACTGGGTGAAATTGGCCGAAGCGTACTTGCGGCAGCAATAACGCGCCTTATAACTTGGAGGAGAGGCATGGATCTGCTGGCCAACATTGTGATCGGGCTGATTGCAGTCCTCCACATATGGATTCTGGTTCTGGAAATGTTTTTGTGGACGCATCCAGTGGGACGCAAAACCTTCGGGATAACCGCACAAGTGGCAGAGGATTCGAAGGTTCTGGCCGCCAATCAAGGCTTGTATAACGGATTCCTCGCCGCCGGCCTCATATGGGGACTATTGAGCGGTGACTGGTCGGTCAAGGTGTTTTTCGCTGCCTGCGTGCTGGTTGCAGGATTGTACGGAGGCATGACGGCGAAGCGCTCTATTCTGTATATCCAGGCCCTGCCGGGAGTGATTGCATTGGCGCTGCTGTTCGGGGCAAAAAATTTTATGTGATGCTGGCGCGTTCAATCCTTGTGCTTTTGCAGCTGGATATCGCCGTACCATGCCTCCACTGACTCACCGGTATTGTCGGTATCGGTCAGCACACCAATCCGGATCAGTTTGCCCGGTTTCTCACCGAACGCCTTTTCGAAATCCTCGACGACGTTACGGGTAAATTCACGCCACTCGCCGATACCGCTGGAGCCGCTTGCCGCCGTTACCATTTGCACCCGCTTGCTTCGGGCATTCGGAATGATCGTTCCGACCGGCGCCTTGTTTTCCCAGATATATATCAGCGTTGCATAGGGAAATTCATGCCCGGTCAGGGTCCTGGCGGTCTCGAAGGCAATCTGATCCGCGAACGGCAAACTATCCTTGTCGCCATCGAACCCGAGAATGATGCGAACCGGCGAGTCCTCGGTGGAACGTTCGAAGTTGTCTGCGCGCTGGATCAGATTGGAGATCTTCCACCGCCACGAGATCCATGGCTTTTCCGAAAGATCAATATCGACATCGCGCATCAAGCCCGATGATGCATTTTCGGCATGGGCATGAAGAACCGTTTGCTTCTGCTTGGTTATTAGCTGATAGCTGGTTGGTTTTTTAGAACGCAGGATAACCAGCGGCGTCCAGCCTTCCGGCAGTCCGCCTGCCTTATTCGACGAAAACAGAATCGATTCGGCATTCGAGGGCGCGGGCTTTGCCTTCTCGGCATTGATTGTCTTCGGCTGCAATGCGCATCCGCTTAATGCCAGCAGCAGTCCGGACGAAATAATCAATCGATGCATGGTATCTTTTCCACTGATGAAGGCCGATGGCACCCGCCCGCTCTACTCTTTGCCCGCGTACTCATTTGTACCTTTCGCGCCTTGGCGCTGGAGCGTAGATGCCAGAATTGTATAGCGCGTTGCCTGAGGTTCATCATCTGTGCGCACCGGGTCTGGCGGTTCAGGTACAAACTGCCAACGAATATGATGGTATTTCGCAACAGCTTCCCGGTGCGCGATACTGACGATTGCCGCTTCAGGCAATTCTTTCATTACAAGTTCGTATAGTGCATCTTCCGTTGCGCCATCAAGCGCACTCGTCGCTTCGTCCAGAAATAATATTTGCGGCCGGGTGAGCAAAACTCGAACAAATGCCAGCCGCTGCTGCTCTCCTGGCGAAAGGCGTTGGCTCCAGTTGTCCGGTAAATCGAGCTTGTCTTTTAAATGCGGCAATTTGCACAGATCCAGATAATGCAGAACCGCCAGATCCTTGTAGGCACTTTCAGGCGCCGGATAGGCAATAGCTTCCCGCAAGGTGCCGATCGGCAGATAACCTCTCTGTGGCAGGAATAAAATCCTGGCTTTCTTCGGGATTTCAACGCTTCCCGCGCCATATGGCCAGATGTCGGCAATCGCCCGGAACAGTGTGGATTTACCGCACCCCGACGGGCCGCTGACCAAGATATGCTGGCCGATGTGGATTTCAGCCGTAAGCGGCGTGGTCAGTGTGTGGCCATTTGGCAAACGCAAAGTCACTTTGTCGATCAGGATCGCGCCCACATTATTCCGGGTCACCGAAATTCCGAATTCCTGACCGCGCGCTTGGTCTACTGCGGCGTGAAACCCTGCTAACCGGTTGACGCTCGCCTTCCAGCTCGCCAGAGCGCTGAATGCATTGATGAACCATGACAAGGCTTCCTGCACTTGACCGAACGCGGAACTGATTTGCATGAGCCCACCCAAGGTAATCGCACCGGAAAAATATCTTGGCGCGCCGACCAGAAAAGGAAAGATCGTCGCAAATTGGGCATAGAAGGTGGACGCAATGTTTAAGCGTTTGGTGGTAATCATGATGTTCCACCAGTTGGCCCGAATGCGCTCGAATCGGCTCGTAAGCTGAATATGCTCTTGCGACTCGCCACGATATAGCGCAACCGACTCCGCATTTTCCCGGATGCGTATCAACCCGAATCGGAAATCCGCTTCGAACCGTTGCTGATGGAATTCCTGTTCTACTAGCGGCCTGCCTATCCACCATACGAGCAATGAGCCAATTCCCGCATACGCTATGGCAAACCACACCATGTAGCCTGGAACGACCCACTCCCGATCGCCCAGCATCAATGCAAGCGGCCCGCTTACCGACCACAAGATTCCGATAAACGACACCAGCGTGACAACACTTGACAGTAAGCCAAGTGAAAGTGAAAGCGAACCATTGGTCAACAAGCGCAAATCTTCGGCAATCCGTTGATCAGGGTTGTCAGCGCTGCGTGTTTGCTCGATTCGATAGTAAGCTTGATTGGCAAGCCATTCATCCATGTATTGGTGCGTGAGCCATGTGCGCCATTTGATTTCCAATGCCTGGGTCAGGTAGATACGGTAGATTGCTACGGCAATGTAGATGAAGGCGAGGTAGGAAAAGCGCCAGAGCTGACTTTTGAATGCGTCGAAGTTTTTATTTTCAAGCGCGTTGTAAAAGTCGCGGTTCCAGTCATTGAATAGAACATTCAGGTACACCATGCCCAATGCAAGTCCTATTACCGTGACGAGCAATCCGCGTGCTTTCCATTTCTCCTCCGAACTCCAGTAAGGTTTGATTAGGTGCCAGACTGCGCGCCAATTAGTGTGTTCTGAAGACAGACTTTTCATCGTGAGTTGCTCGACACGGAAGTTATTGGAATTGGAAATGCCGACATCCTACGCGATGGTGCAATTGTCGTGACTACGCGTTGCTTCAGATTTGTACTCTGGCCTCCGTTATGTCATGCCGAGCCAATGCCGTTGGCGAATTTGCCTATCGTGATGCTACTGGAGCACTTAATGCTTTTTTGGGAAAAGTCCGGTCGCCTGCATTCGTATTTTCTTTGATCGAAATGAAAGGACATGCTTACTACGCACGGCGGGAAATGTTGTTTGATGCATAATATGCTCTCCATATACTTCATTCTCGTAATGCGATCATGGCCGACTTCGATGTGCTGTACGACAAGCCCATGCTGCTTGGAGAAAGTCCCCTGTGGCATGAGAATGAATCGTCCTTGTACTGGATTGACATCACAGGCAAGACGGTTCACCGGCATACGCCAGGTACCGGCTGCCATTCGTCATGGTCGTTACCTTCCGAACCAGGCTGCATCGCACGCTGCGAATCAGGTGCTCTTCTTGTCGCGATGCGGTCGGGGGTAGCACTGCTCGACACCAGCACGGGCGAACTGGCTCATGTTGCGGACGCGCCCTACGACGCAAGCAAAATGCGTTTCAATGATGGTCGCTGCGATGGAATGGGACGACTATGGGCAGGTACACTCTATGAACCGAAGGATCAACCATTGGCTTCGCTTTACTGTGTCGAACGAGGCATCGTCCGACGCGTTGGCAACCCGGTCACCGTGTCGAACGGTGTAGCGTTTAGCATCGATCAGCGGACGCTTTATCACGCAGATACCACGGCACACCGAATTACTGCCTATGACTTTGATCTTGAAAACGGCGTGATCGGGCAGGGTAGGCTATTCAAGCAGTTTTCAACTGACAAGTCACACAATTATGGCGGCAGGCCAGACGGCGCCGCTGTTGATAGTGAAGATTGTTATTGGTGTGCGATGTACGAGGGTGGGCAGTTGATTCGATTTTCACCCAAGGGTGAAATTCTTCGACAAATTCAGTTGCCTCTTAGATGCCCAACCATGCTCGCCTTTGGTGGCGAGGACTTATGCACCGTCTATATAACCACTGCACGTAATAACAGGCCGGATCGCGAACTGGCAGAATATCCGCTTTCGGGATATGTACTTTCTTTTAAAACAGACGTACCAGGAAAACCTGATTCTGCTTATCTTGCTTAATTAGAGCGGAAGATTAGGTCCGTAAAGTCGTATCTTAACTATTCGTTTTTAGTTTGCATTTTGCAGTAGGGCCGCTCTTGACGGTTAACACACATTTACTTCTATTACAGGGGGAAGCATGGAGGTGAATCAGCTTTTGCACAGGTTCATTAGCTTAGGCGTTCTCTTCACCGTCTTATGCCAACCGGCGCATGCCATAGATTCTGTATCAATGGAGTTCGGTTCTGGGGACAGAACAAAAATGGTGCGTGCTGCCGCTCAATGGAAATGGGAAAAAGAGTGGTGGAAATCTAATGGAACGCACATTGGTGGATACTGGAATTTGGATCTCGCATCTTGGCGAGGAAACAAATTTCAGAACATCGATGGACGGAAGCAGAATTTGTTCGCCATTGGCCTTACGCCAGTCTTCAGGTTTCAACGCGACAGTCGCCGAGGGCCGTATGCTGAACTAGGCATTGGCGGCTATTTTCTATCAGACTTATATGATAACAATGATCAAAAGCTGTCTACCCGTCTTCAATTCGGCGACCAATTAGCTGCGGGATATGTTTTTCAGAGCGGCATCGATGTGAGTATTAAATTTCAGCATTTTTCAAATGGTGGATTCAAGAAACCAAATAGCGGCGTGGACTTTTTGATTCTTCAAGCTCGCTACCCACTAGATTGATTTAGCGAATTTCGGTTACAGATATTCCAACGACCATTTCACCTTCTGCCTTGTCCTACGGAGATTTCGCACTACAGTACTGTCGCAATTGCAATTCATCGCACTTTCGATGCTAAGTTGGCACCGCACTGATCATTATCACGGCGGTGCGCGAAGATGACGCGTCCGACATTGATGCGGAAGCGGCCGATTGCATCATCCAGGTTGGATTGTTCGATGAGATCGTCTATCGCTAATGGCGTGCAGCGGGTTGCGTTCGGTGCCGGGTGATG
>NZ_DASZBA010000240.1:0-5084 GCF_035944575.1 Noviherbaspirillum sp. | reverse complement strand
CTCGATGAGATACCGGATTAGATGCTTTTGTTGCTGCGCGGTTCTTGCCTGTTTAACTTATATATTGTCACGGCTTCCCTGGCCCCGGGCATCATCCGCGTGAGGAAAGCTGGCGTTCAAATGCCTTTTCCCGTTTATGTTCGCGGACCGCGAATACGGCCCAGATCGCCGCTGGCAGCCAGCCGATCAGCGTCACTTGCAAAATCAGGCAGATGATACCGGCTATGGGACGACCGATCGTAAAGAATGCGATGAAGGGAAGAATGATTGCTATAAAGGTGCGCATGGTGTGTCCTCGAAGAAAAGCGGCAGACGGGTCGGGATGCCGACTTGTCACGGCAAGCGACAGGACGCGACATCGGACGCCATAACCGCCGCATGAGCGTTCGGGTGAGCGATGCAAGATAGACATCCATGGCAAAAGAACTATCCCATTGTCTTTGTATCTGAATGTCATATCGTTTCACCGAACTGCACAATGCAAAGGAGAAATGTATGGCCCAAGAATCCAGACACATGACGAATGAAGCCGATATCGGCAGCGGCAAAAGGACGCCCGGACAGCAGGATATCGATCGCGCCGTGGAAGACGTTAACGTTCCCCTTCCTCAAGTCGGTGCGCCACGAGACGGCAGCCATCTGACTCAAGGCCTGGAGGAACAGGCTTATTATCAAAGAGAAGGATTTCACCAAGACAAGCTTCCTGGCCGTGTCCTGCAGCACGGTGACCATATTGCGCGCATCGTCGCAGTGAAGCAGCCGGACGATACATTCGAAGCGCAGGTATATGTCCGGCTCGCGCGGGAACCGGAAGTCGCCGAGACTTATATTCCCGTCGGGCACTACGGGTCGGAAGCTGCTGCCATGGAGGCTGCCGAAGAGAGAGCGCAGCGCGCGTTCGACGAGCATGAGTTTTAACGCTCTACTATTTCATCCGGCTATAACCAGATGATCGCCTGATCAACAGGACGGCCGGCAAGCGCTAAATGAAGTGCGTTCAGCATTTCAATGCCGGAGCGCTGATCAGCGCCGGCCAACCCTCATCTTCTCCGACATGCATACTTGGCTTTGCGCAAGCTGATTGCGCACGGAGCGAGATCGTGCCCTGATAACATGGCTGAACCATCGACCGGATTAGCCCGGATTGCATGCCTGTCATGAAACCGATACGCTTACGCGACATTCAAGACGCCACAAGGTTATGCTCAGCAACACCATCTCCCATCAGTTTTTTATTTCCGGCATCTTTGCCCTTTCATTGCCTTTCATTCTCGCCCTGTCGGGCTGTCAATCGGACAAATCCTCGACATTGGGCAGCGGTCCCGCGGAATCGATTCCGGGCAAAGGTGTCAACGTCTATGCAGCCGGAGATATCGCCGACTGCAAAAAGGTAAAACCGGCGAACAGCGGCGCGGCCAAAACCGCGGCGCTTATCGAAGCGCGGCTCGCTAATGATCCCGAGGCGGCGGTGCTGTCGCTCGGCGACCATACTTATCCGATCGGCTTGCTTGACGAGTTCACGTCCTGTTACGAGCCAACCTGGGGACGCTTCAAGAAACGTACCTACCCGACGCCTGGCAATCATGAGTATTACACCCCGAAGGCTGTCGGCTACTACAGCTATTTCGACGAGATCGCAGGTCCGGAACAGCGCGGTTACTACAGCTTCAGGCTAGGCAGCTGGCATGTGATCTCGCTGAACAGCTATCTGAAACCGAATGAACATCAGGCGCAGATGGAATGGCTGAAAGCCGATCTGGAGAAGAACAAGACACGCTGCACGCTCGCCTACTGGCACCATCCTCTATTCAGCTCCGGTGGGCACGGCAGCAGCCCGCGGATGAAAGACGCATGGAAGCTGCTCGTGGAAGCAGGTGCCGATGTCGTATTAAGTTCCCACGATCATGACTATGAACGCTTTGCACCGCAGGACGAGAATGGCCGGGAAGACGGCAAGCGCGGAATGCGGCAATTCGTCGTCGGCACCGGTGGTGCGGAACTGACGCCATTCTGGTTCAGGAAGTTCAATAGCGAGGTCAGCGACAATTCGTCGTTCGGCGTGTTGAAGCTCAATCTGAAACCCACCGGTTACGAATGGGAATTTTTACCGGTTGACGAGGACGGTTTCCGCGATCGCGGCGCGGCGCTATGCAATGCTTCATGACGCCGCTCATGCAGGATGCGATGCGCGATGATATGGTAGCCAATTGATCAAGCATGCTTGCCATGCATGCAGTCTTTCCCTGGAAACCATTATGCCCAACTCTTCTTCTGATTCACTACGCCTGTTCTACGCATTGTGGCCCGACGATGCGACACGCACCTCGCTAATGCAATTACAGTCCGGCGTACATGGACGGCTGGTCCCGTACTCCAATCTGCATATCACTCTTGCTTTTCTCGGGCAGCAACCCGCTTCTGTATTGCCGGTGTTGAAGGACATCCTGTCGGAATTGCCGGTCTCACCAATGATGCTGAACCTTGATCGAGTCAGCTATTTCAACAAGAACAGGATTGCATGGGCAGGAATGCATGAGGTTCCGGAGGAGTTATTCAATCTGCAACGCAGCCTGGTGAATGCATTGGAAGAAAACGGCATCCGCTTCGATGGCCATTCCAGCTTCAAGCCGCATGTAACGCTTGCGCGGGATGCCGCGCCACCGTCGGACATGGTATTCGAGCCGATCGCATGGCGGGCTGACCAAGTGGTATTGGTGCAATCCGTTACCGCAAGTGAAGGCCCGACTTATCATGTCCTTGATAGTCGTTCACTGGTGGAGAATACGCGTACGGCAGATGAACGCGGCCCAGGTGCAAGCCCGGTTCTTTAAGAGCGTTCTGCAAACGCAGCCTGACGTCGTCCTTGCAGGCGGATCAGGCGGGCGTTTTCTGACCCGCATCCGCGGCAAGCTTGCGCAATACCTGGGCTGCAGCAGTGAGGCCGAACGAAGCAGTTACCACCATCGATGAGCCGAAGCCGGCGCAATTCAACCCGGTCACACCGGCGCTGTCATCGCCGTCTTCCATCCCGCATACGCCTGCACTTTCAGGGAAGCGCAAAGGCTCGGTGGAAAACACCGCATCGATACCGAACTTGTTTTTCGTTCCACGCGGAAAACCGTACTGCGCCCGCAGACGCTTGCGTACCTTCGCCAGCAAGGGCTCCTGCTCGGTACGGCACAGGTCGCGAATCTCGATCTTCGTCGGATCGGTTTGGCCACCGGCACCGCCGATGGTGATCAGGCGCATTTTGTTGGTACGGCAATAGGCGATGAGGGCTGTCTTGGCCCGGACGTTGTCGATCGCGTCAATGACATAGTCGAAGCGCCCCGGCGTGATCATTTGCGCAAGGTTGTCCTCCGCAATGAAGTCCTCCACTTCCGTTACGCGGCAATAAGGATTGATCTGCGCCACCCGCTCTGCCAGCGCCGTCACCTTGGCCTTGCCGAGGGTATCCGTCAGCGCATGAATCTGGCGATTGATATTCGACTCCGCCACATTGTCGAGGTCGATCATCGTGATGCGGCCGATGGCGCTTCTTGCCAGCGCTTCAACAATCCACGAACCGACCCCGCCAACACCGATGACGCAGACATGCGCATCGCGAAAACGGGCGAGCGCGCCTTCGCCGTAAAGACGGGCGATGCCGCCGAAGCGACGGTCGAAATCGATCTCTTCTTGCGAAGAAGACAAATAGGGATTCAGGGGAAGGACAGTGCTCATGCCGCCATTTTAACGGAGAGCAACGCAAATGTTCTTTCACAGCACATTTTTGTCGCTTTCTTTTTGCACCTTCGGTATCGTTGAATCGTGTTCCCTTCCGCTCCGCTTCTGCAACTTATCCTGGTGTCATTGATGGCGCATATCGCGCTGGCCGGGTCGCGCATCACCACGTCCCTGTATGCGCTGTCCCTGCATGCGTCCGAATTGACCATCGGCACCCTCATCGCGCTGTTCTCGCTTTTTCCGATGATGTTCGCCGTCCCGGCAGGGCGCCTGGTCGACCGTATCGGCATCATGAAACCGATGCTCGGCGGTTGTCTGGCAATGAGCGCGGGCTGCGTTCTGCCGAGCATGTTCAGTGGCTTGCCCGTACTTTATCTGGCAGCCATATTGATCGGCACAGGATTCATGGCGGTGCAGGTTTCATCGCAGCATTGCGTGGGCGCGATCAGCGCGGCGGGAAATCGCTCGCTCAACTTCAGCTGGCTCGCGCTCGGCTATTCGGTATCGGGCTTTTGCGGCCCGGTGTTCGCCGGCTTCGTCATCGATCAGGCACAGTACAACATTTCCTATGCCGTATTTTCTGGCTTCGCAGTCGCATCGCTATGCCTTGTCGCCCATGGGAGGCTGGTCCAACTGCCGCTGGCGCCGCAACAAAAACCCGCGATGGCCGCCAGCGCACTCGACCTCCTGCGCGATACCGACATGCGGCGCATCTATTTCGTCGGAACACTGCTTTCGGCGGCCTGGGATCTGTTTACGTTCGTGCTGCCGATTCACGGATCGCGCCTCGGATTCTCGGCGTCGACCATCGGATTGATACTCGGCTGCTTCTCCGCCGCCACCTTCGTCGTCCGGCTCGGCATGCCATGGATTTCCCGCCGCTTCTCGGAATGGCAGGTGCTGGTAAGCGCCCTGATGCTGTCGGTGCTGTGCTACGGCCTGTTTCCGCTGATGCGCGAGCCGCTTTCATTGATGACGGTGGCAGCCATCCTTGGGCTGGCGGTGGGTTCCAGCCAACCCAACATGCTCGCGCTGCTGCATCACGCGGCGCCTGCGGGCCGTGCAGCGGAGGCGGTCGGTGTGCGCATTACCATCGGCAATGCCTGCCAGGTGATCCTGCCACTGGCCTTCGGAGGCGCCGGGGCCGCCCTTGGATTATCTGCGGTATTCTGGAGCATGGGCGCGATGATCGGCGCCGGCGTGCCGGTTGCCTGGCGCAATGCACGAACCAAGAAACAAGGATGACAACATGACTGACTTATTTGACACCGCACCGGGCTTCGACCAGCCGATCGCGGTACTGAAGCATTGCCACGACCGGATTCGAAAGCAACTCGCGACGCTGGAGAGGCTTGCTT
>NZ_DASZBA010000239.1:0-36692 GCF_035944575.1 Noviherbaspirillum sp. | reverse complement strand
GACGGCCTATTTTTGCAATGAGGCGTGCCATCAGACAATGCATTGATATTCTTCGATAAGAGGCAAATTTGCGTCGCTTAACATAGGGTATTTACTCATCCTGTATCTCTTTGACGATGCTTAACGATGCTTATTGTTCGTAGGTCGTTGGACGACCATTTTCGAGTTTCAAGAACCGCTATTCGGAGTATCCGATCGTGCTCATAAACTGCGTTGCCTACAGAGAAGGCAGAAGGCTGGCCGATGTAGCGATGAACAACATCGCCAGTTATATCCATCAGCCGGATTGTTTTGTCTGGATCGCGCTGAAGGATGCGGAGCCTGCCGAGCTGCAGAAGATGCAGGCGGAATTCAACCTGCATGAACTTGCGGTCGAGGATGCCCAACACGGACATCAGCGGCCGAAAATCGAAGAATACGGCGACTCGCTCTTCGTCGTCGTGCATACCGTGGAACTTGCCAACGGTGAGTTGAATGTCGGCGAGCTTGCGATCTTCGTTCAGGAAAGCTACGTGCTTTCCGTCAGAAACCGGAGCAGCCAGGACTTCCTCGGCGTGCGCGAGCGCTGTGAACGGGAACCCCATCTTCTGAAGCAGGGAGCGGCCTTTGTCTGCTATGCATTGATGGACGCAGTGGTGGATCGTTATTTTCCCGTGCTGAACGTCATCGAGGCGGAGCTGGACTTGATCGAAGAACAGATTTTCAGCGAGGGGGCGCAGCGCGCCAACATCGAGCGGCTTTACCAGTTGAAGCGCAAGGCCACGGTGCTCAAGCACGCGGTCACGCCACTGATGGAAGCGTTGTTGAAGTTGTTTGGCGGCAGAGTGCCTCCCATCTGCATCAACACCCAGGAATACTTCCGCGATGTTTATGACCATCTGTATCGGATCAACACCGCGATCGACGCCATACGGGACACCATCAATACGGCGATCCAGGTCAATCTTTCGATGGTGACGATCGAGGAAAGCGAGGTTAACAAGCGGCTCGCCGCATGGGCCGCCATCTTTGCCGTTGCGACAGCCTTTGTCGGTATCTGGGGAATGAATTTCGAACACATGCCCGAGCTGAAATGGAAGTACGGCTATCCGGCAGCGCTGGGATTTGTCGCCGTCATCTGCGGTTACCTGTATTACCGATTCAAGAAGTCGGGCTGGTTGTAGCTGCGCCGACTTGGAGCGCAATTACCTTGGCACCTTCAACACTTCTTCGATCACGATGGATTGCACCTCTGGATGCATCGCCAGTGCAACATGGCCGACGCCGCCCAATTCGATATTGACCGCGCCTGGCAGACGCGATGACATCTGCGGTGCGATGATATTGTCGTGATGCGAAAAGATCGACACGAAAGCACGGTAGGAATCCACATCCTCGCTGGCAGCCAACGCCTGCAGCCACTCACTGCATACGCCTTCCAATCCATCCTCGGTCCAGCGCATCTGTTCGCAGTTCAAGCCAACCCCGAAATTCGCAAGCCCGGTTCCACGATGCGGTGTGCCAAGCGTGATGATCTTCGCAACCCGGCGATCGCCATGATCGCGCAGATAGACGCGTGACGCCAGGCCGCCCATGCTATGGGCAACGATGACAATCTTCTCGCAGCCGGTCTCGCTGCAGATGTTTTCCACCGCTCGATGAATCACCGACGCATAGGCATCGATGCTTCCGATGACCGGCTCCATGTCGATCGCATAGTGGCTTACATTCGCGCGCGTCATTGCCTTGCTCATCGAATGCCAATAGCCGCTATTGCAGCCATATCCATGCACGAGCAACACTGGCAGCGTGGCCGGTCGCCGCGCTATGCGCTTGTCGAACGCGTAGAAAGGCATCGTCCAGGACGAAGAAATCATGCTAGCGCTGAATTCGCCGATGAACAGCTTCAGTGCTTGCAACACATTGAGCCTGTAGGCCGCGGGTGTTTCGCTTCTATACCGCCATGACAGATAAAAATTGTTGGCATTGATGAGCAGTCGCAGTAGCACAACTGCGCCGATGCCCCAGATGACGGCGATCCATGCATTGACGCCAAGGACCTTCGCCACTGCCGCGCTGATGGTCGCAGCAACCAGTAACTGCAAGAGAAGCAGCGTGCGGGTAATCCGTACAATCATTGATATGGGAAAAGGTTGTTGAACTATGTGGCAGCGTAAAGCTTTGGTGCAGGTTTCCCGGTAAGTTCGACGGCAAGTTCGCTTGCCAGTTTGGCGGAAATGCCGTAAATGGAGAGCTGCGGATTGGCCCCGATTGAGGTGGGGAAAAGCGATCCGTCGTGTACCGACAGGTTCCGGACGTCGCGATAACGCCCATTGGACGTTACCACCCCCAACCGCGCGTCGTCCGACATCGTGCATCCTCCCATTACGTGGGCAGAGACCACCCGGGTCAGGAGGGGTTTGTAGGGTAGGGATTCGATGGACTTTTTGGCAGTTGCCCAATTTGAATATGGCGCGGCTTTTTCATGAACGGGGTACACCATCTTCGCGCCGGCGGCGAACTGAATCTCCGCCATCGATAGCAACGCACGCCGTGCGCCGTCCCATAGCGCATTTGTAAACGGATAGTCGAGAACCGGCGAGCCGTCATTGTGGAGCTGCACTTCGCCGCCGATGGACTCCTCATTGAAGCCGTCCCTCAGCAAGGCGATGAGCGCATGAGCATGGCTGAACTGTTTCATCAGCTCTGCATGCTGTGTGCCGTAGCCGGGCATGGTGGATGCAAACAGCAGCGGATGCAGCGGTGGCGCTTCGAGTTTGTAGCCGATCGGTCCATCGATTGGCTGCGAATCCAGGAAATGATCAGAATAGATGGTTTGCGGCGCGCCAGCGAAACCATTTACCTTCTGATCGAATAGTCCCGCCGACAGGACCGTCGGGTGCAGAAATGTACGCTTGCCCAGTTGTGTGCTTGGATCCGGCGCATTGGACCGGAGCAGGAGAGCAGGGGAGTTGATCGCGCCGCCTGCCATGACATAGTGGCGCGCCCGGATATTCACCTTGACTCCTGATGGCGTCATTCCATCCGCGTTGAGCGCGGTGCAGTGCAAGGCCGCCACCGCATCGTTCCTGAAGACGAGTTTCTCAACCCTGGCGCGTGTAAGCAGGGTCGCGCCGTGTGACAGCGCCGACGGAATCGTCGTTACCAGCATCGATTGCTTGGCGTTGGTCGGGCACCCCATGCCGCAGTAACCCAGATTCCAGCAGCCTTTTACGTTACGCATGATTGCCGCAGTGGGTATGCCGAGCCGAGCAGCTCCGCGCTTCAGCAGATCGTTGTTTTCGTTCGGCGGAGTTTGCCATGCGCTAATGTTGAGGCGCTGCTCCATCATGGCGAACCACGGCACAAGCGCTTCGGAAGTGTAGTTCTTCAGGCCGAAATGCTTTTGCCAATGCGCAAGCGTGCTGGCAGGCGTGCGGAAACTGGATGTCCAGTTGACAGTGGTGGAGCCTCCGACGGCGCGCCCCTGAAGAATATTGATCGCCTTGTCCTTGGTCTTGCGTGCCGCAGACTCCTGGTACAGTGCCGGATACGCCTGTGCTTCCCGCATATTGAAATCTTTTGACGACTTCAGCGGGCCTTCTTCGATGATCACTACTCTCAGGCCCGCCAATGCAAGGATTTCGGCGGTCACACCGCCGCCGGCGCCGCTTCCGACGATTGCCACATCCGCCTCGATTGTGCGGTTCTTGGTGAGACCGGATGCATCAATCACCGACCATCCAGAGGCAATACCCGCTGCAATCGGGTCAGGAATCATATTCGAAGACATGAACTCAGCTCAATCCTTTCATCGGGCCAGGATAGCCGATTGCCTGCCATGTTGATTCGTCGCCATACCATGCGCCGGTAATGAGGTCGTGCAAGGCATGATAAGCGCTCTGCATCAATGCAAAACGGTGGTTACGCCAATCCTCCAGAAAAGTTCGAACCTGATCCGGCGAGGCTTGCGACCATTCAACATTGAGTCCGGCCAGCAACCGACGGCTCGGCGCCAGAGTCAGGAGGCCGAACAGATCCTGGATTTCTTTTTGAGTAGGACGAGGAAGACCCGCAATAGCATCTTGCACATGGCGCAAGGCTGTGTTGGTTGCTTCGCTGGTCGGCGCTATCGCGCCCTGGAGAACGACCGGGATGACAGCGGTCAGAACCGCCTTCGCGTCTTCGTTCATCATGAAGGCATTCGGCTGCTCCGCTCCCCTATGCAAGACACGATACATGCCGCCTGCTGCAGCCAGCGTCACTGTGCCGATAAGACCTGCCTTGAGGAAAACACGACGGGAAAGGATGTCTGCCATGTCTATAACATTTTTAATTTTCCCCAGTGTACTCCAAGGATCAGACCGGTATCCAAGGCCAGCTAGAGTTTTCGTTCTAGAATCCGGCATATGGGATGAATGATTGCAAGGCACTATTTTCAGTTCGGCTCTTTTTGTTTGTGCGATACATCATGTCCAAACAGGAAATCATTTTCAGGCTGCGCAAGGCATTGCATACCGCCGCATCGCAGCGTCAGGCCGCCAAGCAAAACGAGCATGTCCTTGCCGCTCGGCTTGCCGTCAAGCGATTCCAGTCTTCAAGAATGGCCAATACCTATCGCGACCTTCTTGCGTCCCCGGAGACACGTGCCGCTGCACTGTTTTTCCTGAACGATTTATACGGGCCGGAGGATCTGACGCAGCGCGATAGCGACGTCGAGCGCATCGTTCCAACGATGGAGAAGGTTCTTCCGGGCAGCGCATTGGAAACCATTACCGAAGCACTTGAACTGGATGCCCTGTCGGAATATTTGGATGCCGAAATGGCGGGCCGGCTTGGTGCGGCGTTTTCAGAGTCGGAGTATATGGATGCCTATCGCTTGACATCGCGCACAGAGCGGCAAAGACAGATCAGGCACGTGAAATCCGTCGGCAGTGCCTTGTGCGAATTGATCAGGCTGCCTTTAATCGGCGGTACGCTGAAAGTAATGAGAACGCCGGCCAAACTGGCCAGACTTTCGGAATTGCAGCTTTTTCTGGAGCGCGGATTCAAGGCATTCAAGGAGATGCGCCGCCCCGACGTATTCGTCGATATTGTGGTTCAACGTGAAAGCGAAATCCTCAGCAGGCTCTATGCCGGTGATCCAAAGCCATTTTGAGTGAGGCGGGCATTTGAGAAGATGCGATGTCATGCGTTCATAGAAACTGCGATGTACAGCACGCAAACCTGCATGCACTGGCTTCCCGGCAAAAATCGCCTTGACCTGCATTTCTTCAGCAGCCTGACAGCCAACACCACCCAATCAATTTTTTTTCGACGCTTCGCTTACCTCAACCAGCCGTGTGCCGGCAATGCGGTCGTGGAGGAACTGACGTTGCGGATCAATGTAAATGGCGAGTGCCCATAACACCAAATTTGCCAGCGGTATGACTACCAGCATCCAGCCCTGCGCGCCAATTGCCCTGGCGAGGGCAAGGCCCGGTACGATCCAAAGCAGCGCAAGGAAATAGCGGGCAATTGCCTGGGCGGTCGTTGGGTCGCCACCGTCCTTGGCGATAAGCCTGATTCGCCATGTTTTCATGGCCAGGGTTTGGCCTCGATGGGTCCAGAACCACACAAAATACAGTCCCAGCACGAGGAATAGCCAGTATTGCAACGCACTACGCAAATAAAGCGCATGCCGTTGGTCCAGCAATGTTGAAAATATCCATCCAGAGATGAATAGGACGCCAAATAGCAACATGGCCTCATACACCATGCTTGCCAATCGGCGTTTCAAAGTCGGGGCAGGGGAAAGGCTCAAGATTGTATTTACTTTGATACAGGTTCGGTCGGTTGCTGGAGCGGGAATTTGCCAGCCGCCTTGGGCGTGACGGATTCTTCCAGCACCGGTTTGGGTGTGGATTTTATCGAAGGTACGGGTTTGGTCGCTGCCTGCGAAGGGCGAGGCAAGGTCGCGACCGGTTTTTTTGCAGCGGCATCAGCGGCCAGCTTTTTTTTCTGTTCCTCTGAAAGCTGTTGATATTCTTGCCACTTTTCAGATTTTTGGTCCGGATTTAGTTTTTTTGCACGAGAGTAACTTTCTCGGGCAATTCTGCGCTCGTCCGGCGTGAGTTTCAGCCACTCGCGCATGCGATCCTGCACCCGCTGCTGTTCATCAGGATTCATCGACGCATACTTGTTGCCGATAGCAAGCCATTTCAGCTTGCGCTCGGGTTCCAGCGAGTTCCATTCGCCCGCCAGTGGCGCCAGCGCCTGCTGCTGCGCCGGCGTCAGCTCATTCCATTGCAGTTTGGACGGCGCCGGCTGTTTGGCGGCTGCCGCCGGGGGGGCGGTCTTCGCGTCAACGCCGTTGGTCGCGAGGGTCGTTCCGGTCGAGCCATGGCTGATGCCTGCGACAGCAAATAATGAGACTAAAATGCACGCCGCCCGCAGAGGGCGGGCGGCAAGGGGGATTGCCCGAAGTGCCACGATCAATCGCCTCGATCCGCCAGAAAAGCGTTGAAACCATTGTCGAGATAAGCAGAAAGAGGAAGCTCATCGGACAACACCGCGGCATCAAGTTCGGCAATTTCACTGATCCGCTTCTGCTGTTCCACCTGGTAGATGCCTGTCAGTCCGGCCACCAGTACGATTACCGGCAAGGCCAATCCCATGCGGCCAAGCCATAAATGCGGTTCGCGGAAGAAGCCGCCGAACTGGCGGCCCGCAAAACGTGGTTGTACAAGCAAGCTCCTGAACACCGATTCTTTTCTTTTTCGCGACAGGGCGATCTTGCGGGCGGCAGCCAGCTTTTTTGTGGTGGATTCGGGAAGATTGTCGAGATTTTCATTCAGTGCATGGCGCACTGTATAGGCAAAGCTTAATTCGTCGGTGTTCATAAACTTATTCCCTTGGCTCTCAGCGCTTGGGCTAAGGTGTGTGTGGCGCGAGAGCAGTGGGTTTTCACGCTGCCCTCCGAACATCCCATTGCAGCGGCCGTTTCTGCCACGTCCATATCCTGCCAATAACGCATCAAAAATGCTTCTCGTTGACGTGTCGGAAGCTTTTTTACCTCGGCTTCTATGACAGCGAGGACCTGGTCGCGTTCGACCTTGTCTGCACTCGATTCCGCGGCCTGGGTGCCGACTTCCGCTTCATAGGTTTCCAGCAGGTCGAAATTATCCTGATCTCCGCTTTCGGACGACATGCCGGAGAAAAGGCTGATCCAAGTCGTGCGGACCTTCTCGCGGCGAAAGTAATCATGAATCGTGTTCTGCAGTATTCGCTGGAAAAGAAGCGGCAGTTCCGCGATCGGCTTGTCGCCATATTTTTCGGCAAGCTTGATCATCGCGTCCTGTACGATATCCAGTGCGGATTCCTCCTTCCGGACGGCATAGATTGCCTGCTTGAACGCGCGGCGTTCGACGCTCTCAAGAAAATCGGACAATTCTTTATCGGTTGCCATGCAGTGCGGCGGATTTTCCCAGGCTACCTGAAGGTGGTTTGGATGGGGAGCGAAAGGTTGGGGCTGATGTTTTGCAAACTGTGCGCATGCTAGCAAAAAAGCGCCGGTTTGTGCGGATTTTCTTCCGAAAATCCTTGATTTCAAACGATTTTGGACTGATTTAGCTTGACCAAAATGGTGCGACGCATTAACGTATCAGTCCCTTCGCAAACCCCGAAGATTTGTCTCTTTGCGCGCGGCACATGATGCCGCATTCGAACAGACGCGCTTTCACATTTTAAAAGCTGTTTGCTCTAACCCACGCCACAAGCGTGAGAAATCCGTATCGGTAGTCCAGATACCTTGGCTGAACGAGTCGCGTTTAGCGTCATTTTGAACCGCAACTACGATTGCGCGACGAACTGGCGTGACCGCACAAAAAAGGAATGCCTTGGCGCTGTCGATCCGAACGGTTTCGCAAGGAGAGAGCATCCGATCAATCTCCAATGGACCTTGAAAGGACACCAGGCATGACTACAGAACTTACCGGCGCCGAAATCGTTGTGCGCTGTCTCGCCGAGGAAGGCGTCGAACACGTGTTCGGCTATCCTGGCGGTGCGGTGCTCTACATCTACGACGCAATCTTCAATCAGGAAAAATTCCAGCACATCCTCGTTCGCCATGAGCAGGCTGCCATCCACGCCGCGGACGCGTATTCCCGCAGCTCTCAAAGAGTTGGCGTGGCGCTCGTCACATCCGGCCCAGGCGTGACCAATGCCGTCACAGGCCTTGCAACTGCCTACATGGATTCCATCCCGATGGTGGTGATCTCCGGCCAGGTGCCTTCGCACGCGATCGGTCAGGACGCATTCCAGGAATGCGATACGGTTGGCATCACGCGTCCCTGCGTCAAGCACAACTTCCTCGTCAAGGACGTCAAGGAACTTGCTTCGACCATGAAAAAGGCGTTTTACATTGCCACGACAGGACGCCCGGGCCCGGTGCTGGTCGATATACCCAAAGACATCACGATGCATAAGTGCGCATTCGAGTATCCGAAGGAACTCGAAATGCGCTCATACAAGCCGGTCGATAAAGGACACTCCGGGCAGATTCGCAAAGCGGTGCAATTGCTGCTGTCGGCCGAGCGGCCAATGATCTACACAGGCGGCGGTGTGATTCTGGCCAACGCATCGCCTGAACTGAACAGGTTGGTCGACAAGCTGGGATTCCCCTGCACAAATACTTTGATGGGATTGGGCGGGTATAAGGCCTCCAGCGACAAGTTCGTCGGCATGCCCGGCATGCATGGCACCTATGAAGCCAACATGGCGATGCAGCACTCCGATGTGCTGATTGCGATCGGCGCCCGCTTCGATGACAGGGTGATCGGTAATCCGAAACACTTCGCCACCCATCCGCGCAAGATCATCCATATCGATATCGACCCGTCGTCGATTTCGAAGCGGGTGAAGGTCGACATTCCGATTGTGGGCAACGTGAAAGATGTGCTGCAGGAATTGCTGGCCCAACTCGATGCCGCCGATGGCGCCTCCGCTACGCCAAATTCAGCCGCTCTTGCAGCATGGTGGCGACAGATCAACGAGTGGCGCGGTCGTGAGTGCCTGAAGTACCCCACATCGAATGAAGTGATCAAGCCTCAGGCTGTCGTTGAAAAGGTGTGGGAAGTCACCAAGGGTGACGCCTTCATTACCTCCGACGTCGGTCAGCACCAGATGTGGGCAGCCCAGTATTACGGCTTCGACAAGCCGCGCCGCTGGATCAATTCCGGCGGGCTTGGCACCATGGGCGTCGGCCTGCCTTATGCAATGGGCGTTCAGATGGCCAATCCCGGCGCCACCGTTGCCTGCATTACCGGCGAAGCGTCGATCCAGATGTGCATCCAGGAACTTGCAACCTGCAAGCAATACCATTTGACGCCCAAGATCATCCTCCTGAACAATCGCTTCCTCGGGATGGTGCGTCAGTGGCAGCAGATCGACTATGGTTCACGCTATTCCGAGTCTTACATGGACTCGCTGCCGGATTTCACCAAACTGGTCGAGTCGTTTGGCCATGTCGGTATGAAGATTGAAAATCCGAACGATATCGACGGTGCGCTCAAAGAAGCTTTCGCCATGAAAGACCGGCTGGTGTTCATGAATTTCATCACGGATCAAACTGAGAACGTCTGGCCTATGGTGAAAGCAGGAAAAGGCTTGACTGAAATGCTGCTCGGTTCGGAGGATCTGTAATATGCGCCATATCATTTCTGTATTGCTGGAGAACGAAGCTGGCGCATTGTCGAGAGTCGTTGGACTGTTTTCAGCACGTGGCTACAACATTGAAACGCTGACTGTGGCGCCAACCGAAGATGCGACCTTATCTCGGATGACGATCGTCACCAGCGGTTCGGATGACGTAATCGAACAGATCACAAAACATTTGAACCGCCTGATTGAAGTTGTAAAGGTCGTCGATCTGACCGAAGGCTCGCACATTGAGCGCGAGCTCATGCTGATCAAGGTGCGGGCGGTCGGCAAGGAACGGGAAGAGATGAAGCGGACTGCCGATATCTTCCGCGGTCGCATCATCGACGTTACCGAGAAAACTTACACGATCGAATTGACCGGCAATAAAGGCAAGCTTGATGCATTCATCGAATCGATCGATCGTACAGCCATTCTGGAAACGGTCAGGACCGGAGGATCCGGTATCGGGCGCGGCGAGCGTATTCTCAAAGTTTAATTCAGTTGAAACAACATAACCAAGTTAGGAAGAGCAATGAAAGTTTTCTACGATAAAGACTGCGACCTGTCGCTGATCAAGGGCAAGAATGTCACCATCATCGGCTATGGTTCGCAGGGCCATGCGCACGCACAGAACCTGAATGACTCAGGCTGCAAAGTAACCGTGGCGTTGCGCCGGGGCGGCGCATCGTGGGAGAAAGCGAAGAATGCCGGCCTCAACGTTGCGGAAGTCAATGAAGCAGTCAAGGCGGCCGATGTCATCATGATTCTTCTGCCTGACGAAAATATCGCACAGGTGTACAACGAGAACGTCGCGCCGAATGCAAAGCAGGGCGCGGTACTGGCGTTTGCCCATGGTTTCAATGTTCACTACGGACAGGTTGTGCCTCGGGCCGATCTGGATGTAATCATGATTGCACCGAAAGCACCGGGGCATACCGTGCGCGGTACATATACACAGGGTGGCGGCGTTCCCCATCTGGTCGCGGTGTATCAGGATAAATCCGGTAACGCGCGGGACATCGCGTTGTCGTACGCAATGGCCAACGGCGGTGGCCGTGCGGGCATTATCGAAACCAATTTCCGTGAAGAGACCGAAACCGATTTGTTTGGTGAGCAGGCAGTTCTGTGCGGCGGCACTGTCGAGTTGATCAAGGCTGGTTTCGAGACACTGGTCGAAGCGGGTTATGCGCCGGAAATGGCTTACTTCGAGTGCCTGCACGAGTTGAAACTGATCGTCGACCTGATCTATGAGGGCGGCATCGGCAACATGAATTACTCGATTTCCAACAACGCGGAATACGGTGAGTACGTGACCGGCCCGCGCATCGTTACGGAAGATACGAAGAACGCAATGCGCCAATGTCTGAAAGACATTCAGACGGGCGAATACGCGAAAAGCTTCATCCTTGAAAACAAGGCTGGTGCTCCGACACTGATTTCCCGTCGCCGTTTGACATCCGAGCATCAAATCGAGCAAGTGGGCGAAAAACTGCGTGCGATGATGCCTTGGATTAAGAAAAACAAATTGGTTGATCAGTCGAAGAACTAAGCATCGACGATTGCGAAATATCATTACTTGTATTGGGTAAAATATGCGGGGCGCACAATGGGTGCGCCCCGTTTTTGTTTGGAGGAGAGTATGTTGCGCAGTACTGATCGATGGCTCGTATTGATAATGTCGTCTCTAATCTTTGGGACCGCACATGCGCAATCGCCAGCCCAGACAACCGGTACGGTTGTGATTGTTCCGGCCTCCGGCGAGGTCAAACATCCAAATGATGAAGCCCGCGCAACGTTTATGGTCGAAGAGCAGGATAAGGACAAGGCGACGGCCGCATCACGTGCTAATCAAAAGATGAAACAGGGGCTCGAGATCCTCCGGCGGGAAGATCCGCAGGCTCTACTGCAGACACGAGGGTATTACACCTATCCGGTCTATCCGGAAGATCAGTTACGCCAACCTGGTAAGCCGCGGCAGCCGAGTGCTTGGCGTGTCGGTCAGTATCTTGAAATGACTACGACGAATCTTTCCGCGTTGTCCAATACCGTTGCGGCCGCCCAGCGAGTGCTGGCGCTGAATGGTCTGCATTTCGGGCTGACTGAAGCAACCACAAAGACACTGGATGAAAAGCGAATCGCGACCGCCTACGGTAACCTGACCGACCGTATCGCCGCCATTGCCAAAACAATGGGCCGCAATCCCTCAGATGCGGTCATTGAAACAGTGGATTTCGAAGCATCAGGAGCGTATGCGCCTCAGGAAGCCCATGCGCAAAAGACCATGCGTGCCGCTGTCGCAGATACGATGCAGGTTGAAGAGCCAAGTTTCGAGCCCGGCGAAACGACGGCCACCATGCGGGTGGTTGGTAAAGTGAAATTTAAATAGCGATAACCAGACACCGCAAGCTCTGATGTAATTTTGCTCGACATATTGTTGCAAGCGATAGTTGGCAGCAATATTGAGCCCTTGGCAAACCGGTGATGCAGTTTTCCTACTGGCGCTCACCATTTACAAATAGCATGAAAAAATACGATGTCGGCGCAGGTAAGTAACTCTGGCCTACATTTAATATCAACTGTTTTGCTTCAGAACGGATTCAGCATGCCCAGTTTTAACAGGCGCAAGGTCAAAAGCGGTAGGGGATTCGTACCCAAGTTCACCCGGTTAAGCAGACATCATCCACCGCATTTGGGAGGCGAAGCGGACATTCAGGGAGTGGGGATGCCGCTGCGCAGGCGCGGGATCTATCTTCTGCCGAATGCCTTTACAACCGCAAACCTGTTCTGCGGATTCTATGCGATTGTCATGGCGATGAATCTGAAGTTTGATTTTGCCGCCATCGCGATTTTCGCAGCCATGCTGCTCGATAGCGTGGACGGGCGGGTAGCACGCCTTACTAACACCCAAAGTGAATTCGGCGCACAGTACGACAGTCTTGCGGACCTGCTTTCCTTCGGCGCCGCGCCCGCGCTGGTCGTATATGAATGGTCCTTGCGTGGTTTGGGAAAATGGGGTTGGCTTGCCGCCTTCGTCTATTGTGCGGGTGCAGCCTTGCGGCTGGCGCGGTTCAACACCAACATTGCAGTCGTTGATAAGCGGTATTTTCAGGGACTGCCCAGTCCGGCATCAGCGGCACTGGTCGCCGGCTTTGTATGGTTAATGGATGACCTCGGCTTTGCCGGCCCGGATCTGAGCTGGTTTGCATGGAGCATCACACTTTATGCCGGCCTTACGATGGTGACCAATGTGCCGTTCTACAGCTTCAAGGAAATCAATTTCCGCAAGTCGGTACCATTTATTTCCATATTTGCCGTTGTGCTGATTTTCGTCCTGATATCCAGCGACCCTCCCAAAGTGCTGTTCGGCTTGTTTGTCCTATATGGATTATCCGGTTACGCGGTTTATTTTTGGCGGCTATGGAAAGGCAAGCCCGTCAGTATTGTGCAAACGGAACCCGAACCGGTTGATGAGAGAGACTGACACGCATATGCGTGAGTCGGCAAAGTGCCGTTCAAAGGAGACAGGATCTCCCGCAATCGGGCTGTAAAAACCGGGAAATTCATGAGCGCAGACGTGTTTGTAATCAAAACGTTGCGCTTTCTCGAATTTCCCCTTATAGTTTTCCACATGTTCCGCGAAATTCACATCTCCGCATTCGCTTTCTCCAGCGGCAGCCTATTTCTAGGTCTGCTGCTAGTGCGTTAACACGCGCTAAATCCCCTATCCCACAATTCGTGCAGTTTCTCGCTCATGCCAATATGGCAAGGGCAGGCGAAGATCCGTTCAACCGACCCAAAATCACTTTCTTAGGAGCAAAGCATGGCCGACAAACTCATTATTTTCGACACCACCTTAAGGGATGGTGAGCAGTCTCCCGGCGCGTCGATGACAAAAGAAGAGAAAATTCGTATCGCCAAGCAACTGGAGCGACTGAAGGTCGATGTGATTGAGGCTGGTTTTGCGGCGGCGTCGCCGGGAGATTTTGAATCCATTCGCGCCATTGCCGGAATCATCAAGGATTCCACCGTTTGCTCCCTTTCGCGCGCCAACGATCGCGATATTTCACGTGCTGCCGAAGCACTTGCAAGCGCAGCGAGAAAACGTATTCATACCTTTATAGCCACGTCTCCGCTTCATATGGAAAAGAAGCTGCGCATGACGCCGGATCAGGTGTTCGAACAGGCCAAGCAGGCGGTACGCTTCGCCCGTCAATTCACCGATGATGTGGAATTCAGTCCGGAGGACGGCAGCCGTTCTGACGTCGATTTCCTTTGCCGGGTTATCGAAGCGGTGATTGCGGAAGGTGCGACGACCATCAATTTTGCCGATACAGTCGGGTACGGCGTGCCGGAGTTGTACGGGAACATGATCAAGACCCTTCGGGAGCGTATTCCGAACTCCGATAAAGCCATTTGGTCGGTGCATTGCCACAACGATCTCGGCATGGCAGTGGCGAATTCACTCGCTGGGGTAGTGATCGGCGGCGCGCGCCAGGTGGAATGCACAATCAACGGCTTGGGCGAGCGCGCCGGCAACACTGCACTCGAAGAAGTGGTCATGGCTGTGAAAACCCGCAAGGATCACTTTAACTTGGATCTTTCAATCGACCTCTCGCAAATCGTGCCTGCGTCGAAGCTGGTATCGCAAATCACCGGATTCGCCGTGCAGCCCAATAAGGCGGTAGTAGGCGCAAATGCTTTCGCCCACGCGTCCGGCATTCATCAGGATGGCGTCTTGAAGGCGCGGGATACCTACGAAATCATGCGGGCTGAGGATGTCGGCTGGACAGCAAATAAAATCGTGCTGGGCAAATTGTCAGGGCGCAATGCTTTCAAGCAGCGGTTGGAGGAATTGGGAATTGAACTCGATTCGGAAACCGAAGTAAATGCCGCATTCTCCCGTTTTAAGGAGTTGGCCGACCGCAAGTCCGAGATATTTGACGAGGACATTATTGCCGTTGTCGCCGACGAACAGCATTCGCATGACAACGAGTACTATCGATTTGTATCGCTTTCCCAGCGATCCGAAACCGGTGAAAAGCCTTCTGCGAAAGTCGTTTTTACCATGGATGGCAAAGAGCAGACATGCGAAGGAGAGGGAAATGGTCCGGTTGATGCAACGGTAAATGCCATCGAGTCCAAAGCAGCAAGCGGTTCCGAACTGCTTCTTTTCTCGGTGAATGCAATTACCACCGGGACTCAATCGCAGGGTGAAGTAACCATGCGCTTGTCGAAGGCGGGACGGATTGTAAATGGAGTTGGCGCTGATCCTGATATCGTTGTTGCGTCGGCCAAGGCTTATATTTCTGCATTAAACAAGCTTCATTCCAAGGCCGAACGATTGAATCCCCAGCTTTGAGGGTGTTCTTATATAAAGAAAGAGCGTCCTTCTTCAAGAGCGCTCTTTTTGTTTGAAGAAGTATGGTGATGATGAGCTAGCGGCGCATCATTCCAAACGGAAAGCGCATATCGGGATCGAATCGGGGATCCGGCCCGTTCATCATCTTTTGCACGACGCCGTTTCGATCGAAATGCACATGCATCAAGGAGTTCCAGACGTCGTTTTCCTTATAGGGATACGACCAGACTTCGAGATCCGAGAGGGATAGATAAGAGGTGTCGCTCGGCGCGCCAATGGTATGCAGAACATCCTTTTTATTGGCTTGGCCTGGGGTGATGGTTGCGAACTTCTGGAGGGTCAAGACCTGCTCAAAAGATGTCACGCGCCCATCCGGGCCAATCCGTGCCATGTAGGTTTGCTGGCCCCATGGCCCTCTCGCGTATTCGAGCAGACTTCCCTTTTCATCTTTATAACGGTTTGTCGGCTGGCCGAGTTTGGCGATTACCTCTGCTTCACTCTCCCCCGGTTTGACAGTTCCGCTGTGCAATATGGCGCAGCCTTGTAGCAGGGCGAACAAGCCGAGAATGACGAGGCTACGGAAGCGTTTCATGGCAATCCTTTAAAACATGGCTAAGTGTTTGAATCCTCAGGTCATTTCCTATATACTGCGCATCTTGGTCGATTTGACCAAATTTTTTTATCAATTGTTCACGGTGGATGGGGTTGCGACTCCGCTCACCGCATGTGAAAGGTAAGTCATGACTGTCGAAAATATCGATAAGAACGCAATTATTGCGGATAATGCCCGGGGCCAGAATGATACCGGCTCTCCGGAAGTGCAAGTCGCTTTGCTGACTGCACGTATCAACGAACTCAACGGCCATTTCAAAATCCACGCTAAGGATCACCACTCCCGTCGTGGCTTGATTAGGATGGTAAACCGTCGGAAGAAGCTCTTGTCCTACCTGAAAGGTAAAGACGCGACCCGTTACCGTTCCCTGATCGAAAAACTCGGTCTCCGTAAGTAACTCATTGCGATATTTTATTTCGATTTATCGCTGAAATGCCTGCGTCAGTTCACTGATGCAGGCATTTTGCCTTTTAGCGGTTCGTAATTTAATGGTCGTAAAGATGGCGTGCCGCATGCGGCAGGCCATTCGTGGTGAGGTGAACGACAGCCCCTGAAAATCTGTCGGCAAAAAAGAAAGGAAACACCGTGTTCAATAAAGTAACCAAAACCTTCCAGTATGGCCAGCATCAGGTCACCTTGGAAACAGGAGAGATAGCTCGCCAGGCTTCCGGTGCAGTCGTCGTGTCAATCGAAGATACCGTAATTCTAGCTACCGTCGTCGCGCGCAAGGATGCGAAACCAGGCCAGGATTTTTTCCCGCTTACCGTCGATTACGTGGAAAAGAGCTATGCAGCGGGCCGCATTCCCGGGGGCTTCTTCAAACGGGAAGGCCGGCCTTCTGAGAAGGAGACACTTACATCACGCCTTATCGACCGCCCGATCCGTCCACTTTTCCCGGAAGGTTATTTGAACGAAGTTCAGGTAATTATCCATGTGCTGTCGGTCAATCCTGAAATCGATCCGGATATCGCGTCGATGATCGGTGCATCCGCAGCGCTGTGCATCGCAGGTATTCCCTTCAATGGCCCACTAGGTGCTGCGCGAGTCGGCTACGCAAATGGCCAGTACATTCTGAATCCGACAACGACCCAGCTTGCGACTTCCGAAATGGATCTGGTCGTTGCGGGTACGGAGCAGGCGGTTTTGATGGTCGAGTCGGAAGCCAATCAGTTGTCGGAAGAGATCATGCTCGGCGCCGTCGTTTTCGGCCATGAGCAAATGCAGGCGGTTATCAATGCCATCCATGACCTGGTTCGTGACGGCGGCAAACCCGAGGTGGAGTGGAGCCCGGCGCCGAAGAACGAGTCGCTGATAAGTCGAGTAGCACAACACGCCGAAGCCAAACTCCGCGAGGCATATCAGACCAAGGATAAGCAGGCGCGTACAGCGAAGCTCAACGCAGTCAGCTCGGAAGTCAACGCCGCCTTGGCAGAGGAAGCTGCCGCTGCAGGAACGAGCGCGCCGGACGCTGCTGAAGTAGGCAGCATTCTCTTCGATCTGGAAGCGAAAATCGTTCGCTCACAAATCCTCGAAGGCGAACCGCGTATTGACGGACGCGACACCCGTACCGTACGTCCCATCACCATCCGTACGAGTGTGTTGCCCCGGACTCACGGGTCTGCACTCTTCACCCGCGGTGAAACACAGGCATTGGTCGTGGCTACACTGGGCACCGCACGGGATGAACAGAAGATTGATGCTCTGATGGGCGAATATTCCGACCGCTTCATGCTCCACTACAACATGCCGCCGTTCGCTACCGGAGAAACCGGCCGCGTAGGTACGCCAAAACGCCGTGAAATCGGTCATGGCCGTCTGGCAAAGCGGGCTCTCCAGGCGGCACTTCCAGCGCCCGAAGAGTTCAGCTATTCGGTTCGTCTGGTTTCCGAAATCACGGAATCGAATGGTTCTTCATCCATGGCGTCGGTTTGCGGTGGTTGCTTGGCTCTTATGGATGCCGGCGTTCCGATGAAGTCCCATGTGGCGGGCATCGCAATGGGCTTGATCAAGGATGGCAGCAAATTTGCGGTGCTAACCGATATCCTGGGCGATGAAGATCACCTTGGCGACATGGACTTCAAGGTCGCAGGTACCGCGACAGGCATTACCGCGCTGCAGATGGATATCAAAATCCAGGGCATCACCAAGGAAATCATGCAGGTCGCTCTGGCCCAGGCTAAAGAAGGCCGTATGCATATCTTGAGCAAGATGCAGGAAGCTGTTCCGCAAGGAAAAGTGGAACTGTCCAATTTCGCACCGCGCCTCATCACCATCAAGATCAATCCTGAAAAAATTCGCGATGTGATCGGCAAGGGTGGCGCTGTGATTCGCGCGCTGACAGAAGAGACCGGCACGCAGATCGATATCAGCGATGAAGGCGTGGTAACCATTGCGTCGGTCGATGCTGCTGCCGGCCAGGAGGCAAAGCGCCGCATCGAGGAATTGACTGCGTCCGTCGAAGTCGGAAAGACTTACGACGGCACGGTATTGAAGCTTCTTGATTTTGGCGCAATCGTGCAGGTAATGCCAGGCAAAGACGGTTTGCTGCATATCAGCCAGATTGCAAACGAACGCGTCAATGCGGTCGCCGACTACTTGAAAGAAGGCCAGCAGGTACGGGTCAAGGTTCTTGAAACCGATGATCGCGGACGTCTAAAGCTGTCAATGAAAGCTGCAATGGCAGAAGAAAATGGCGAAGGAATGCAGCAGTAAGCAGAACGCCATACTTCCGTATTCGAAGCCGTCCGTAGCGATAAGCCGGACGGCTTTTTTTATGGCGGCCAGCGCCCCAGTCGTCTTTCGTCGACAATATTAAGCTGCATGATTTGCAGGCATCACTGTATTGTCGAGAGCGTTTATGCACTGCAATCCAGGTTGCTTCGGACCTGCGAAAAGTCGGTAACCATTCTTTCCGGATTCTTTGGCGCCGTACATGGCGCTGTCCGCATTTGCCAGCAATGTTTGCACCTCCAGGCCGTGGTCCGGATAAATTGCAATCCCGATGCTCATGTTCACCTCGACCGACCGGCCTTGAATGAGCATGGGTTTCGCCGTCTCGTTTAGAAGTTTGATAGCGACATCGACCGCATAACTGCTATTGGCAAGCTCTTCGATGAGTACATAGAACTCGTCTCCACCCATGCGCGCGATCTTGTCGGTATGGCGCAGACTGTTTCGCAGGCGGCGCGCGGTCTCACGCAATACCTCGTCCCCCGCATCGTGACCCAACGTGTCGTTTACCTCTTTGAATTTATCGAGGTCGATAAAGAACACTGCGAATTTCTTTTGATGTCTCTGTGCATTTCGCAAGGCTACTTCAAGATAGTCGCTGAATAGGAACCGGTTCGGCAGTGTGGTCAGACCGTCATAGTGGGCCAAATAGCGGATCCGATCTTCCGAAGTCCGGCTGTCGATGGCAATGCCAGCAAGGTTTGCGCAGATATCGAGCAGCCTTGTGGTTTGAGAATTCAACTCGGAACCTTCACGGAAATAGAGAGCGAATGTTCCGAGTAACTTTTTATTTTTTCCGAAGATGGGCCATGAGGCGGATGCATTGAAACCATGGCGAAGTATTAAAACCCGATGGTTGTCCCAGGACGGATCAGTCCGAATGTCATTCGCAATAACTGGTTCCGCGCGATACGCAGCTGCGTGGCAGGAGCTGTTATGAGGACCGATTGGTAAATGGTCCAGATCGGTAACAAGTTCGCTTGACAGACTGGGTGCAACACTTGTCGACAGGAGAGACTCTTCGAGGTTAAACAACCGTACCGAACAATTGCCGCTGATCGACGTGGTCTCGGCAAATTTTGCGAGCGACGTTAGGATGTCTTGCAGGGGCGATCCGGTCGCAATCATGTTCAAGATGCGATTCTCGCCCAATTGCAGTTTTTCAGAAAATTTGCGGGAGCTGATGTCGCGTACGGTAATTTGTAAAGCTGGTGCATCTTCGTAAGTCAGCCTGCCGGTAGTAAGCTCTGCGTCGAAGGACGTACCGTCGAGGCGGACCCAAATTTGTTCGACGAACGAGGCGCCGACAGGGCCATTTTTCAATTCGATCGGAGGAGCGTCGAGCCAGGTGGCATGAAAATCCGGATGAATGAAGTCGAGCAGGCTTTTGCCGATCAACTCTTCTGAATCATTTGCTCCGAGCAGTCGGCAGCCTGCCCGATTAAGCAAGGCCAGTTTTCCATCTAGGAAAACCAATGTTGCTTCCAACGCCAATTCCACCATTTCCCGATAACGCATAACTCTGTCCCCAAGAATAGCGTGATTGTCGTTGCATGCTTCGGTAGTCAGATCGAAACGTCGATCATCAATCGTCGATATTTCCGCGAACGCGTCTGAATGCGTATGAAATTGCAAGGGGAGGTGGACTCGTTGCATGTTGTATTGACATAAATTGATTATTTCCGTTTGGAAACTTGGCTGGATGATTAGTTCCAGCAAATTTGTAACTTTGTTGTAACGAATGAATTGCAAATGATTAACGCATTTATTGGCGGTTTGCGGGAAACCATCTCCTGAATTATTGAGATAAATCCGAAGTGATTTGTTGTCTTCCATCAACTTGCTTGCAGAACGAAAGTGCTCGATTCCAAATATTGGCAAGAAGAGCGCTCACGGAGCAGGCGCGGCGGCCTGAAGCTTAGTGGCGTACAATAAGTTTCATTTTTTGCTATGGAGTTTCGGGATGCGAGCCATCGAAATAACCAAACCAGGTGCGCCTGATGTTTTGAAGTCCTGCGTTCGGCCTATGCCGGTCTTAAAGGAAGGCGAGGTTCTGATCAAGGTGCATGCCGCAGGAGTAAATCGGCCAGACGTCATACAGCGCCTGGGACAATATCCTGTGCCGCCTGGCGCATCTGATTTGCCCGGACTTGAGGTGGCTGGCGAGATCATCGACGGCGATGTGGCAGGAAGCGAATTCAAAATCGGTGACATGGTGTGTGCCCTTGTACAGGGTGGAGGCTATGCCGAGTACTGCAGCGCCCCGCTTCGGCAGTGCTTGCCTGTCCCCGCAGGATTAACAGCTGTTGAGGCTGCTTCGCTGCCGGAAACGTTTTTTACAGTATGGAGCAACGTGTTTGATCGTGCACGGTTATCCGGCAGGGATACTCTTTTGGTGCAAGGCGGAACTTCCGGAATCGGGGTGACCGCAATACAGATGGCAAAGGCGATGGGGCACACAGTATTCGCAACTGCCGGGTCCGACGACAAATGCCGCGCTTGCGAAGGCCTTGGTGCCGATCGGGCGATCAACTACCGTACCGAAGATTTTGTGGCGGCCGTCAAAGCGGAAACCGACGGCAAGGGGGTTGATGTTGTGCTGGATATGGTCGGCGGCGAATACATTCCTCGTGAAATCGATTGCCTGGCGGATGATGGACGTCTGTCATTGATCGCCTTGCTTGGCGGTGCTAAAGCCACCATCGATTTAGGACAAGTGCTGCGACGGCGTCTGACCATAACCGGGTCGACATTGCGGCCGCGGTCCATCGCCTTCAAAGCTGACATTGCCGCCAATCTGCGCAAGCACGTATGGCCGCTGATTGAAGCCGGAGCGATCAAGCCCGTAATTTTCAAGGTGTTTCCACTGGAGCAGGCTGCGGAGGCGCATGCCTTGATGGAAGCCAGCACCCATATCGGAAAGATCATGCTTCAGGTTGTCGAAGGTAACGATGAGGCCAGTTGATCGGGCCTGATTTTGCGGGCGGATTGTGCGGCAGTTTGACCGCATAGGATGCTCGCGCTAGAATGCCGGGTTATTGAAATTTTGGGGTCCTATGCGTCGCAAGCTCATTGCCGGAAACTGGAAAATGAATGGCAGCCTTGCTGCCAATGCCGATTTACTGGCGTCAATAAAAGCCGGGCTGCCTGGCTCGGCATGCGACGTTGCCGTTTGTGCTCCGGCAATTTATCTGGCTCAGGCCAAGGCGGAACTTTCCGGAACCGCGATTGCATGGGGTGGGCAGGACGTGTCGGTCCATGAGTCAGGCGCATATACTGGTGAAATATCTGCCGCAATGCTGCGCGATGTCGGATGCCGGTATGCCATTGTCGGCCATTCGGAGCGTCGGTCTTATCACAATGAAAGTGATGAGGTCGTCGCACTCAAAGCGTCGCGTGCCTTGGCATCGGAGCTTACGCCGATTATCTGTGTAGGCGAGTTGCTTGCAGAGCGCGAGGCGGGTAAAACCGATGAAGTCGTTGCTCGGCAAATCAATGCGATACTCAATGTTCTGGACGAAGAAAGTCTGAAGAGTATTGTTGTTGCGTATGAGCCCGTATGGGCGATCGGCACGGGCAAAACAGCGACCCCGCAAATGGCGCAGGATGTGCATGCGCTTCTGCGGCAAAGATTGGCGGCGAAGAGCGCAGTCGCTGCAGAGAAGGTCAGAATTTTATACGGCGGCAGCATGAAGCCGGACAATGCAAAAGAATTGCTTTCGATGCCAGATATTGATGGTGGTTTGATTGGCGGCGCGTCTCTAAAGGCGTCCGATTTTCTGGCAATAATCAACGCCGCTTGATAATTTGCCGGCAAATCTTATATACATATTGGGACTCAAGTAATGAACGCATTGTTCACTTTTATCGTTGTGCTTCAAGTTGTGTCGGCACTGGTTATTATCGGGCTTGTGCTGATCCAGCATGGCAAAGGCGCCGACATGGGGGCGGCTTTTGGTTCCGGTGCTTCGGGCAGTCTATTTGGTGCAACGGGCTCATCCAATTTTCTGTCCAAGTCTACCGGTGTGGCTGCCGCTGTGTTCTTCGCGGCAACGCTGGCTCTCGCTCTCATCGGTAACAAGTATGGTTCATCTGGTGCCGGTGTAATGGACCGGTTGCCTGCAAGTAGTGTCCCGGCAACTTCTCCGGCCGCTCCGGCTACGGGTGCGCCTGCAGCGAATACTCCGGTGCCGTCAAATGCAGCTCCATCGACACCAGCTACGGCTCCTGCGCCAGCAGCGCCTGCCGCTGGCGGCGGTCAAGCAAATCAAATTCCGAAGTAGGTATTTCTACTAGGGGTAATTTCCTTGATTTGATGTAATTGTGCATTGAAAAAAGAGGGTGAAACGAGGTAAAATAGCGGACTTTAGCCGACGTGGTGAAATTGGTAGACACGCTATCTTGAGGGGGTAGTGGCGAAAGCTGTGCGAGTTCGAGTCTCGCCGTCGGCACCAAAAGAATAAAGCCAGCAAGGGGTATACCCGAGCTGGCTTTTTGTCGAGGAAGTCGTTGTTTGATATTGCAGACGTTCGCAAATCACTCAATTAACCCAACTTATCCGCACGCTATGGTAAACCTCGAAAATTATTTCCCTATCTTGCTCTTCATTCTGGTT
This sequence comes from Noviherbaspirillum sp., assembly GCF_035944575.1. Lineage (GTDB taxonomy): Bacteria > Pseudomonadota > Gammaproteobacteria > Burkholderiales > Burkholderiaceae_D > Noviherbaspirillum. The sequence continues at coordinate 13,718 of NZ_DASZBA010000239.1, read as the reverse complement.
GGTATCGGGGTTGGTGTCGTGCCCCAGGTGCTGGGTCGTGTGCTTGGCCCGCATAGGCCAGACGTGGCGAAGCTTTCGCCGTATGAGTGCGGCTTCGAGGCATTCGAGGATGCGCGCATGAAATTCGACGTGCGCTACTACCTGGTTGCCATTCTTTTCATTTTGTTCGATCTTGAGACTGCGTTCTTCTTCCCCTGGGGTGTCGCGATGCGAGATCTCGGCTGGCAAGGCCTCGTGACGATGCTGATCTTCATTCTCGAGTTCCTCGTCGGCTTCTGGTACATCTGGAAAAAGGGCGCTCTCGATTGGGAGTAAGTCATGTCTATTGAAGGTGTATTAAACGAAGGGTTCGTAACGACGACGGCAGACAAGCTGATCAACTGGACCCGAACCGGCTCTCTGTGGCCGATGACTTTTGGCCTTGCATGCTGCGCTGTGGAGATGATGCATGCCGGTGCTTCCCGCTATGACCTTGACCGGTTTGGCATCGTATTCCGTCCATCTCCGCGTCAGTCCGATGTGATGATCGTCGCAGGTACCTTGTGCAACAAGATGGCGCCGGCATTGCGCAAGGTGTATGACCAGATGGCCGAGCCCCGTTGGGTTATTTCCATGGGTACTTGTGCCAATGGTGGCGGTTATTACCACTATTCATATTCAGTCGTGCGCGGCTGTGATCGTATCGTGCCGGTCGACGTATATGTGCCGGGGTGCCCGCCTACAGCGGAAGCGCTTCTGTATGGCATTCTGCAATTGCAGAACAAGATCCGTCGTACTAACACCATTGCGCGCTGATCGCGCATCTCATTGAAGCATATGACCACGAAACTAGAAACCCTCGAAGCAGCCTTGCGTAATGCGCTCGGAGACCACATATCAGACCTGACTGTGGCGTTAGGTGAAGTTACCGTGGTCGTTAAGGCTTCGTCCTACTTGTCGGCAATGCGTACTCTGCGGGATCACGCCGACCTGCGTTTCGATGAATTGATCGATCTGTGCGGCGTTGATTACTCCACTTACCGTGACGGCGCGTGGGACGGGCTGCGATTTGCTGTTGTATCCCATCTGCTGTCGACCTCCCATAACTGGCGTGTGCGTGTACGTACGTTTGCGCCGGATGACGATCTGCCGGTCGTCGCGTCCATGACCGAAGTATGGCCCACAGCGAACTGGTACGAACGTGAAGCGTTCGATTTCTTTGGAATCCTCTTCGAGGGGCATAACGACCTTCGCCGTATCCTGACTGACTATGGCTTCATCGGACATCCGTTCCGCAAGGATTTCCCAGTTACAGGCTATGTCGAGATGCGTTATGACCCGCAGCAGAAGCGCGTGATTTATCAACCCGTGACGATCGACCCGCGCGAAATTACGCCACGAGTGATCCGTGAAGAAAATTACGGGATGAAATAATGGCTGAAATCAAGAATTACACACTTAACTTCGGACCTCAGCATCCGGCTGCGCACGGCGTATTGCGTCTCGTGCTGGAACTGGACGGCGAAGTGATACAGCGTGCCGATCCTCACATTGGACTGTTGCATCGTGCGACCGAAAAGCTTGCTGAGCAGAAGACTTACCTGCAGGCATTGCCATACATGGATCGTCTCGACTATGTGTCGATGATGTGCAATGAGCACGGATATGTGCTGGCGATCGAGAAATTGCTCGGGCTTGAGGTGCCACTGCGTGCGCAATACATCCGTGTGATGTTCGACGAGATTACACGGCTGCTGAACCACCTGCTATGGATCGGCGCACACGCACTGGACGTCGGTGCAATGGCGGTTTTCCTGTACGCGTTCCGCGAACGTGAGGATCTGATGGATTGCTACGAGGCGGTGTCGGGCGCTCGTATGCACGCAGCTTACTATCGTCCGGGGGGCGTCTATCGCGATCTGCCAGATTCGATGCCGCAGTACAAGGCATCCGTGGTGCGCAACGAAAAATCGGTGAGGCAGCTCAACGAAAACCGTCAGGGATCGCTGCTCGACTTTATCGAAGACTTCACCAATCGTTTTCCGACCTATGTCGATGAGTACGAGACGCTGTTAACCGACAACCGTATTTGGAAGCAGCGTCTGGTCGGTGTCGGCGTGGTGTCGCCGGAACGCGCCAAGGCGATGGGTTTTACAGGCCCGATGCTTCGCGGGTCAGGCGTCGAATGGGACTTGCGCAAGAAGCAGCCTTATGAGGTATATGACCTGCTTGATTTCGATATTCCTGTCGGCGTGAATGGCGACTGCTATGACCGCTATCTGGTCCGCATCGAAGAAATGCGTCAATCCAACAGGATCATCAAGCAGTGCATCGAGTGGCTGCGCAACAATCCTGGTCCCGTCATCACCGGCAATCACAAAGTTGCGCCGCCGGATCGCGTAAGCATGAAGTCCAACATGGAAGAGTTGATTCACCATTTCAAACTGTTCCAGGAAGGATTTCACGTGCCGCCCGGCGAGGCCTACTCTGCGATTGAACATCCGAAAGGCGAGTTCGGAATCTATATCGTGTCGGATGGCGCAAATAAGCCATACCGCATAAAGATCCGCGCACCTGGCTTTGCGCATCTGCAGGGGCTCGACGAAATGGCGAAAGGCCACATGATCGCGGACGCGGTAACGATTATCGGAACGCAGGACATTGTATTTGGCGAAATCGACCGCTGATGGCGGATCGATATTAAAGGCAACAATCATGCTGTTATCAGAACAAGCGTACAAGTTGATCGATCGCGAACTCGCGAAGTTTCCGGCAGACCAGAAGCAGTCTGCGGTGATGGCCGCGCTCGCAATCGCTCAAGACGAGAAGGGCTGGCTGGCACCTGAAGTGATGGAGGCTGTGGCGAAATATCTCGGCATGGCGCCGATCGCCGTTCAGGAAGTGGCGACCTTCTACAACATGTACAACACCAAGCCGGTCGGCAAGCACAAGATTTCGGTCTGCACCAATCTGCCATGTGCGCTGTCCGGCGGCGAAAAGGCCGCTGAATATCTCAAGCAGAAACTCGGCGTGGATTTTAAGGACACGACACCTGATGGTCGCTTTACCCTGATCGAGGGTGAATGCATGGGGGCTTGCGGCGACGCGCCCGTCATGCTGGTAAATAACAAGCGCATGTGCAGTTTCATGTCAAACGACAAAATTGATGCGCTCGTGGAGGAATTAAAGCGATGACTAGTCTGCATGACCGTCATATCAATCCGCTTATCCTTGCCGGCCTGGATGGTAATAACTGGCATCTGGCCGACTATGTGAAACGTGGCGGATACGAATCATTGAAACGCATCCTGAACGAGAAGATTGCGCCGGAGCAGGTGATCGCGGAATTGAAGGCGTCCTCACTGCGTGGACGTGGCGGCGCCGGCTTTCCTACCGGCCTTAAATGGAGTTTCATGCCTCGGCAATTCCCAGGGCAGAAGTACCTCGTATGTAATACCGATGAAGGCGAGCCAGGCACATTCAAGGACCGCGACATTATCCGCTACAACCCGCATGCACTGATCGAAGGCATGGCTATTGGTGCCTACGCGATGGGCATCACCGTGGGCTACAACTATATCCACGGCGAGGTCTGGGCAGAATATGCGCGTTTCGAGGAAGCACTCGAGGAGGCACGCGCAGCAGGGTTTCTGGGTGACCGGATCATGGGCAGCGACTTCAGCTTCCAGTTGCATGCGTTTCACGGTTACGGTGCATACATTTGTGGCGAAGAGACGGCTCTGCTCGAGTCGATCGAAGGCAAGAAGGGACAACCGCGCTTCAAGCCGCCGTTCCCCGCCAGCTACGGTTTGTACGGCAAACCGACCACGATCAACAACACCGAGACGTTCGCTGCGGTGCCGTTCGTCTTTCGCATGGGTGGCGAAGCGTATGCAGCCCTTGGAAAGCCGAACAACGGCGGTACGAAGATTTTCTCGATGTCGGGTGACGTGGCGAGACCCGGCAATTATGAAGTGCCGTTGGGCACCCCGTTTGCAAAGCTCCTGGAATTGGCAGGCGGCATGCGGGACGGGAAGAAGATCAAGGCGGTCATCCCTGGTGGTTCGTCGATGCCGGTACTCACCGGCGACGTCATGATGGCCACCGACATGGATTACGATTCGATCGCAAAGGCAGGTTCGATGTTGGGATCCGGCGCGGTGATCGTCATGGATGAAACCCGCTGCATGGTGAAGTCGCTGTTGCGCCTGTCGTACTTCTATTTTGAAGAGTCATGCGGGCAATGCACGCCTTGCCGCGAAGGTACTGGTTGGCTATACCGCATGGTGCATCGGATCGAGCACGGGGAAGGGCGCGCGTCCGATCTGGACATGCTGAACTCGATTGCCGACAACATCCAGGGGCGCACTATCTGCGCATTGGGTGATGCGGCCGCAATGCCAGTGCGCGCAATGATCAAGAACTTCCGCGACGAGTTTGAATATCACATCGAACACAAGCACTGCCTGGTGCCGTCGTACGTTTGATGTCTGCTTGGCGTGCCGATGCACGCCGATTTCCGGATTGATGTGGTGCGCAGTGCGCATCCTGAAAACACTTGGGCGAATGCCATGGTTGAAATTGAAATAGACGGAAAAAAAGTTGAGGTGCAAGAAGGCAGCATGGTGATGGATGCGGCCAACAAGCTTGGTACCTACATCCCGCATTTTTGTTATCACAAAAAGTTGTCGATCGCGGCAAACTGCCGCATGTGTCTGGTCGAAGTCGAGAAGGCTCCCAAGCCGTTACCCGCTTGCGCTACGCCGGTTACTGCCGGGATGATTGTGCGCTCGCAGAGCGACAAGGCAATCAAAGCCCAGAAGGGCGTGATGGAGTTTCTGCTGATCAACCATCCGCTCGACTGCCCGATCTGCGATCAGGGTGGCGAATGCCAACTGCAGGATCTGGCTGTGGGCTATGGACCTTCTTCCTCGCGGTATGAGGAAGAGAAGCGTGTCGTGGTGCCAAAAGATGTCGGTCCGCTCATTTCCACACGTGAGATGAGCCGCTGCATCCACTGCACGCGATGTGTTCGCTTTGGGCAGGAAATCGCCGGCGTAATGGAATTCGGCATGCTCAATCGTGGCGAGCACTCGGAAATCACAACGTTCGTTGACAAGGCTGTCAGCTCGGAAATTTCGGGCAACATGATCGATTTGTGTCCAGTTGGTGCGCTGACATCGAAGCCTTTCCGGTACAGCGCACGTTCGTGGGAGCTTTCACGCCGGAAATCGGTCAGCCCGCATGATGGCCTCGGCTCCAATCTGATTGTGCAGGTAAAGGGTGCGAAAGTCATGCGCGTTCTCCCCTTCGAGAACGAGGCGGTGAACGAATGCTGGCTGTCGGACCGTGACCGTTTTTCCTATGAAGGTCTCAACAGCGAAGATCGGCTCACAGTGCCGATGATCAAGCAAGGCGGGCAATGGCAGGAAACGGACTGGCAGACCGCGCTTGAGTACGTCGCGCATGGCCTGAAGAACATCAAGCACGAGCATGGCGCTGATGCGATTGCCGCACTGGCGACGCCTTACTCAACGCTGGAGGAACTCGCCTTGCTGCAAAAGCTGGTCCGGGATCTGGGGTCGGACAATATCGACTTCCGCCTTCGCCAATCGGATTTCTCGCTGGACGGGAAAATCACGCCATGGCTCGGCATGCCGATCCAGGAAATCGACCAGCTGAAGCGTGTACTCATCGTTGGTTCGTTCCTGCGCAAGGATCATCCATTGCTGGCTGCACGTCTTCGTCATGCGACAAAGCGCGGCGCGAGAATCAGCCTTCTGCATGCTGTCGATCAGGATCTGCTGATGCCGGTAGCCAGCAAAATGATTGCAGCACCGTCGGCATGGCTGTCGGCGCTCGGTGAAATCATCGTGGCTATCGCACAAACCAAAGGCATCGCAGCGCCTGCGGGTTTCGAAAACGTGTCACCTTCGCAGGCTGCAAAGGAGACCGCAGCAAACCTGCTGTCCGGCGAGCCGAAGGCGGTTTTCCTTGGCAACGCGGTCGCACAGCATCCGCAGGCGTCGAAACTGCATGCCGCGGCCCAATGGATTGCCCAGCAAACCGATGCAAGATTCGGCTATCTGACGGAAGGCGCAAACACCGTCGGCGGATACATTGCCAATGCCATGCCGCGACAGGGAGCGAATGCGCAATCCATGTTCGCCCAGCCTCGCAAGGCATATGTATTGCTGCATGCGGAGCCAGAGTTTGATACGGCTAATCCGCAACTGGCGCGGAAAGCGCTCGACCAGGCGGAGATGGTTGTGGCACTGTCGCCCTTCAAGCACGGCCTGGATTATGCGGATGTCCTGCTGCCCATCTCTCCATTTTCGGAAACGTCGGGCACATTTGTCAGCAGCGAAGGGCGTGTGCAAAGCTTCAACGGTACCGTCCGGCCACTTGGCGAAACACGGCCGGCCTGGAAAGTGATGCGTGTCCTCGGAAACCTGCTCGGATTGCAGGGATTTGAATTCGATACCTCGGAAGCAGTACGCAATGAGATTTTCGGCGTCAATTCCGTTGCAGATATCAACCTGGCACAGCATCTGAACAATCTTGCCGACATAGCGCCGCAGCGGGGAGCCACAGCTTCCGGAAACATCGAAATCGAGCGAATCGCCGATGTTCCGACCTATTTTTCGGACGCAATCGTAAGGCGCGCGCATGCACTGCAGCAAACCGCCGAAGCAGAGGCGCCTAAGGCATGGGTGTCCGCCGCGCTTGCGCAGCACTTCGGAATCGTATCAGGCGACCAGGTCCGTGTTCGGCAGGGTGAGGGTAGTGCGGTCCTGGCGGCCGCGATCGATAGCAGCTTGCCGGATGGCGTAGTGCGTGTGTCGGCTGCGCATCCGTCGACGGCCGGACTCGGACCTATGTTTGGACCGCTGAGCGTGGAGAAGGCATGATGGATCAAATGTTCACAACCATCCATAGCACGGGGCAAGGCTGGTTTGGCTTCTTCTGGCCGCTGATCTGGAACACTGTGAAGATTGTTGCGATTGTGCTCCCGCTGATGGGCTGCGTTGCCTATCTGACTTTGTGGGAACGCAAAATGATCGGCTGGATGCATTCGCGTATGGGCCCCAATCGCGTTGGTCCAGGCGGCTTGCTGCAACCCATCGCCGACGCATTGAAGCTCCTGCTGAAAGAAATCATCGTGCCGGCGCGGGCCAATACCGCGCTGTTCGTTATCGCACCGATCATGACGATCATGCCCGCGCTCGCTGCGTGGGCGGTGGTGCCGTTCGGCCCGGACCGGGCGCTGGCAAATGTGAATGCGGGACTGTTGTTCATCATGGCAATCACGTCGATGGAGGTCTATGGCGTCATCATTGCCGGCTGGGCATCCAACTCGAAGTATGCGTTTCTGGGTGCGATGCGGGCATCGGCGCAAATGGTTTCGTATGAAATCGCCATGGGTTTTGCGCTGGTCATCGTGCTGATGGTGTCAGGTACGCTGAATCTGACTGAAATCGTGATGGTCCAGAACAAGGGATACTTTGCCGACATCGGTCTGACTTTCCTCTCGTGGAACTGGTTGCCGCTGTTTCCGATTTTCGTGATCTACGTCATTTCAGGCATCGCCGAAACCAACCGGCATCCGTTCGACGTGGTGGAAGGGGAATCGGAAATCGTGGCGGGTCACATGGTGGAATATTCGGGCATGTCGTTCGCTATGTTCTTCCTGGCCGAATACGCGAACATGATCCTGATTTCGGCACTCGCATCGCTGCTGTTCCTCGGCGGCTGGGCTGCGCCTATCGCGTTGCTGGACTGGGTGCCAGGCTGGATCTGGCTCGGTATCAAGACGTTCTTTGTCGTATCGCTGTTCATCTGGGCGCGCGCATCGTTTCCGCGCTACCGGTATGACCAGATCATGCGCCTCGGTTGGAAAGTTTTCATACCGTTGACCCTTGCATACTTGGTCATCGTCGCATTCTGGATTCATTCGCCCTGGAATATTTGGGACTAAGACATTTTGTATATCCGCTGGAGGGGCGGCGCAAACAATCGCCGCTTTCCCAGCAAATGAAAGAACTAGAGGCACGCAAATGCAAGCCATAAAAGATTTTTTCGGCAGCCTGATGCTGCGCGAATTGGTCAGGGGTCTCGCCCTGACCGGCCGTTATATGTTTGCACGCAAGATTACCGTGCAGTTCCCTGAAGAGAAGACGCCGATGTCTCCCCGTTTCCGCGGATTGCATGCGCTCCGTCGTTATCCGAACGGGGAAGAGCGTTGCATCGCCTGCAAATTGTGCGAGGCAGTTTGCCCGGCGATGGCGATCACGATCGAATCGGAGCAGCGGGATGATGGTACCCGTCGTACTACGCGTTACGATATCGACTTGACCAAATGCATCTTCTGCGGTTTTTGCGAAGAGTCCTGCCCGGTCGACTCGATCGTCGAAACAAATACGCTGGAATATCACGGCGAAAAACGCGGTGATCTTTATTACACCAAGGAAATGCTGCTGGCGGTAGGCGACCGCTACGAGAAGGAAATTGCCGCTTCACGGGCAGCAGATGCCGCATATCGTTAATCCGGCACTGATATAGCCATTTCTATTAGTCGACCATGGAATTTCAAACTGCCCTGTTTTACGCGTTTTCGGCAATCCTGCTGTTCGCCGCAACGCGTGTGATCACCGATCGCAATCCGGTACATGCCGCATTGTTTCTCGTGCTGTCGTTTTTCTCCGCCGCGGCAATCTGGTTGCTGCTGCGGGCCGAGTTCCTGGCAATCGTGCTCGTACTGGTTTACGTCGGCGCGGTGATGGTTTTGTTCCTGTTCGTAGTGATGATGGTCGATATCAACATCGGCAAAATGCGCGAAGGATTCTGGGGATACTTCCCGCTTGCAGCGACCATCGGTGTAGTGATCGTCCTTGAGATGGCTGCCGTGCTGCTGCATGGCTTCCGTATGGATGCTGAAGCGCCGGCCCACTCGGCTAACATCGGCAACACCAAGGAGCTTGGCAAGCTGATTTATACCGAGTACGTGTATGCCTTCGAAATCGCCGCGGTGGTTCTGCTGGTCGCAATCGTCGCGGCCGTGGCGCTGACGCTGCGCCGGCGTAAGGACAGCAAGTATTTCGATCCGGCAGCCGCTGTAAAAGTAAAACGTGGCGACCGTATCCGCATGGTTAACATGAAATCGGAATCGGAACGCGCGAATGGCGGCACGCCTGCCGCTGTGCCGGCTGCAGATAAATAATAAGGGAGCGCCTCGTGGCATTAACGCTTGCACATTACCTGATTCTCGGCGCGATACTGTTCGCGATCTCGATAGTCGGTATTTTCTTGAACCGTAAGAACGTCATCGTTCTGCTGATGGCCATCGAACTGATGCTATTGGCTGTCAACATGAACTTCATCGCCTTTTCCTACTATCTGGGCGATGCAGCTGGACAGATTTTCGTTTTCTTCATTCTCACAGTGGCCGCTGCGGAATCCGCAATCGGCCTGGCGATTCTCGTTGCAATGTTCCGCAACCTGGACACCATCAATGTGGAAGACCTGGACAGCCTAAAAGGCTAATTACAAAAAACAAACGCAAGGTTCATTATGGCGGGGCAACTTAACCCTAATCTGCTTTTGGCTGTGCCGTTGGCACCTCTTGTCGGTTCTGCGATTGCCGGGCTTTTCGGCACAAAATTTCTGGGCAATAAAATCGGGCGTACAGCGTCGCACAGTGTGACGATCTTGGGCGTCCTGATCGCTCTGATCATTTCCATCCACACACTGCTGGCAGTGCTGGATGGCGCAAGCTACAGTGGAACCATCTACGAGTGGATGAGAGTGGGGGACATCACGCTGGAAATCGGGTTTCTGGTCGACAGCCTGACGGCAATGATGATGTGCGTCGTGACCTTCGTTTCGCTGATGGTGCATATCTATACCATCGGTTATATGAAGGACGACGAAGGCTACAACCGGTTCTTTTCCTATATCTCGCTGTTCACCTTCTCGATGCTGATGCTCGTCATGAGCAACAACTTCCTGCAGTTGTTCTTCGGCTGGGAAGCAGTGGGCCTCGTTTCCTATCTTCTGATCGGTTTCTGGTACACCAAGCCCACCGCGATCTTCGCAAACATGAAAGCGTTTCTGGTCAATCGAGTCGGCGACTTTGGCTTCATTCTGGGCATCGGACTCCTGCTCGCATATGCCGGTTCGATGAATTACCAGGAAGTATTTGCGCGCAGCAGCGAACTCGCTGCATGGACACTGCCCGGGACCGACTGGATGCTGCTCACCGTGGCGTGCATTTGCCTGTTCATCGGTGCGATGGGTAAATCCGCGCAATTTCCGTTGCACGTCTGGCTTCCTGATTCGATGGAAGGCCCGACACCAATCTCCGCGCTGATTCACGCGGCGACGATGGTCACGGCGGGCATCTTCATGGTGGCGCGGATGTCGCCCCTATTCGAGCTGTCCGAAACCGCATTATCCTTTGTGCTCATCATCGGTTCGATCACCGCGCTCTTCATGGGATTCCTCGGGATCATCCAGAACGACATCAAGCGGGTGGTGGCGTATTCGACGCTGTCCCAGCTGGGCTACATGACGGTGGCTCTCGGTGCGTCCGCCTATTCGGTCGCAGTCTTCCATCTGATGACGCACGCGTTCTTCAAGGCATTGCTGTTCCTTGGCGCCGGCGCTGTCATCATTGGTATGCACCACGATCAGGACATCCGCAATATGGGTGGCCTGCGCAAATACATGCCAATTACCTGGATTACGTCGCTGCTCGGTTCGCTCGCACTGATCGGAACGCCATTCTTCTCCGGCTTCTACTCCAAGGACAGCATCATCGAGGCAGTCCATGAGACCCATATTGCTGGTGCGGGCTTTGCGAACTTCGCCGTACTTGCAGGGGTGTTCGTTACGGCCTTCTATTCATTCCGCATGTATTTTCTGGTTTTCCATGGCGAAGAGCGCTTCGGCAAACCGCATCACGGGCACCAGGACCATGCACATGACGAGCATGCGGACGAACATCATCATGGACTCGCCCCGGGCGAAAAGCCGCACGAAGCTCCATTGGTTGTCACATTGCCATTGATGTTGCTGGCGATCCCGTCGGTTCTGATCGGCTTCTTCACCATCGGTCCGATGCTGCACGGTGACTTCTTCAACAATGTAATTTTCGTCAGCGATGCGCATCCGGCCATGAAGAACCTGTCGGAAGCCTATCACGGCGCGGTTGCGATGGGCCTGCACGGCTTTATCACCTGGCCTTTTGCACTGGCCTCCACCGGGGTGCTGGCTGCCTATTACTGTTACATGGTCAACCCCCGGGTGCCGGCGTGGTTCTACGCAAAATTCCACGCAATTCATACTTTGCTGGATCAAAAGTACTACATGGACAAGATCAATGATGTCGTGTTCGCCGGCGGCGCCAGATTGCTGGGAGGCGGTCTGTGGAAAATCGGCGACCGGACGTTGATCGACGGCCTGCTGGTCAATGGCAGCGCGAAGCTGGTCGGATGGTTCTCGGGAGTGATCCGCCATTTCCAGTCCGGTTACATCTATCACTATGCATTTGTGATGATTCTCGGTGTCTTGGGTTTCCTGGTCTATTTCATGCCGTTTCCGTCGTTTGCCAAATAAGTTGGCCAAGTAAAACAATATATAACCATGATGCAGTCAACTTTCCCTTACCTTAGTCTCGCGATCTGGCTACCGATCGCGTTCGGAGCGTTTGTTCTGGCTTTCGGCCGTGACAACAACCCCGGTCTGGTGCGTTCCGTGTCTCTGCTCGGATCGATCGTCAGTTTCCTGGTCACGCTGCCTTTGATTACACAGTTCGACAAGGCTGCGCATGGAATGCAGTTCGTCGAAAAGGCGGCATGGATCGATCGCTTCAACATCAACTATTACCTCGGCGTTGACGGCATCTCGGTATGGTTTGTGCTGCTGACCGCGTTCATCACCATCATCGTGGTTATCGCCGGCTGGGAAGTCATCGAGAAACGGGTATCCCAGTACATGGGAGCGTTCCTCATCCTTTCCGGTTTGATGGTTGGGGTTTTCTCGGCGTTGGATGGCTTGCTGTTTTATGTATTCTTCGAAGCCACACTGGTCCCGATGTTCATCATCATCGGCATCTGGGGTGGGGCGAACCGGGTCTACGCGGCAATCAAGTTCTTCCTCTACACCTTCTTTGGATCGCTGCTGACATTGGTTGCGATTCTGTACCTGTATTTCGCATCAGGCGGCAGCTTCGAAATCCTGGTATGGCATCAATTGCCGTTACCGCTGAATGCGCAAATCCTGATCTTTCTCGCCTTCTTCATGGCGTTCGCCGTGAAGGTACCGATGTGGCCCGTGCATACCTGGCTTCCCGATGCCCACGTCGAAGCGCCGACCGGCGGTTCGGTGGTCCTGGCAGCCATCATGTTGAAACTCGGCGCCTACGGCTTCCTGCGATTCTCGTTGCCGATCACGCCCGACGCGAGTCATTCGCTGTCCGGCTTTATCATTACCTTGTCGTTGATCGCCGTCATCTACATCGGCCTGGTCGCGCTGGTACAAGCGGACATGAAGAAGCTGGTTGCGTATTCGTCGATTGCGCACATGGGTTTCGTCACGCTCGGCTTCTTTGTCTTCAACGATATGGCAGTGCAGGGCGGCATCGTGCAGATGATCTCCCACGGGTTCGTTTCCGGCGCCATGTTCCTTTGCATCGGCGTGCTGTATGACCGCATGCATTCCCGGCAGATCGCCGACTACGGCGGTGTAGTGAACACCATGCCTAAATTTGCAGCGTTCTTCGTTCTTTTTTCGCTCGCAAACTGCGGTCTTCCGGCGACGTCGGGATTTGTCGGCGAGTTCATGGTCATCCTGGGGGCGGTCAAGTTCAACTTCTGGATCGGCTTGCTGGCCGCAACTGCCCTGATCTTCGGTGCGGCCTATTCACTGTGGCTTGTCAAGCGGGTCGTGTTCGGAAATGTCGGTAATTCGCAAGTCGCCGCGTTGACGGATCTGAACGCACGTGAATTCATGATGCTCAGTGTATTGGCCATTGCAGTGATCGCGATGGGCGTGTACCCGGCACCGTTCACCGACGTGATGCAGACTTCCGTTTCAGATCTGCTCAAGCATGTCGCTGTTTCGAAATTGAATTGAGGACTGGACCACGCGGCCCTAGACCGTATTGTCGAGAGCAAACTGGCAACTCCAAATGAATAACACCAATCTGATACCGCTCTATCCCGAGATCTTCCTGCTGATCGCGACATCCGCGATCCTTCTGATCGATATGTTTCTGTCGGATGCGAAGAGAAATATTACCTACGTGCTGTCGCTTGCGACGCTCGCGGTATGTACCGCACTGAGCCTTGCGGACTTCAACAGCGGGACCACGACCTATACCTTCTACAACATGTTCGTCTCGGATCCGATGTCGAGCCTGTTAAAGGTGTTTTCCTATGTGGCCGTTGCGCTGACGCTGATCTATTCAAGGCAGTATGGTACGGATCGCGGCATGCTCGGGGGCACGCTCGGCGGCGAGTTCTATGTACTGGCATTGTTCTCCCTGCTTGGCCAGATGATCATGATTTCCGGAAACAACTTCCTGATCATCTATCTCGGTCTTGAGTTGATGTCCTTGTCCACCTATGCACTGGTCGCATTGCGCCGCAATAACCCGGTATCGACCGAAGCGGCAATGAAGTATTTCATTCTTGGTGCGCTGTCGTCAGGGTTCCTCCTCTACGGAATTTCAATGCTGT
>NZ_DASZBA010000238.1:0-2783 GCF_035944575.1 Noviherbaspirillum sp. | reverse complement strand
TTCCGATTCGATGTCGCGCGGCACGGCGAGGTCAACCATGAAAATCGGCTTGTGACGCCTTGCCTTGATCGCACGTTCCACCATGCCCAGGCCGATGATCGGCAGCGACGAGGCGGTACATGAAACGACGATATCGTAGTTTGGCAATTGTTGCGGAAGATCGGCCAGCCGAATCGCCTGACCATTGAAGCGGTGGGCCAGAGTCGCGCCGCGTTCCATGGTGCGATTGGCAATCGTCAGGGTTTTGGGATTCTGCGCCGCGAAATGGGTGGCGCATAATTCGATCATTTCGCCAGCGCCGATAAACAGTACATTCTGCTCGGAAATGGTATCGAAGATACGTTGTGACAGCCTTACCGCCGCCGCCGCCATCGAGACACTATGCGCACCGATCTCCGTCGTGCTGCGGACTTCCTTGGCAACGGCAAACGTGCGTTGAAAAAGCTGGTGCAGGTAGGTTCCCAGCCCGCCGGCAGCTTCAGCCTGCCGTACCGCATCCTTCATTTGTCCCAAGATTTGGGCTTCCCCCAACACCATCGAGTCCAAACCCGAAGCGACCCGGAAAGCATGGCGCACGGCGTTGTCCTGGGGAAGTGTGTAGAGATAAGGGCGGAGCTCGGCGTAAGACAGCTTATGGTAATCGGCCAGAAAATGACCTGTGGAGTCGATGGCTGCATTGACGCCGCCGTCGATATGACTGGCCGCATACAGCTCGGTGCGATTGCATGTCGATAAGATAGCCGCTTCGTCTGCCGAACGATTGCCGGCATCGCGCCCGAACCATGCCCTTGCAGCCATCACTGCCTGGCCGATTTGATCGGCCGGAAAAGCTACCTTTTCGCGTAAAGATAGCGGTGCAGTGTTGTGGTTCAGGCCGACGGCTAGAAGCTGCATTTCGAGAGGTGGCAAAGAAAATAACCGGCTATTATAGCGTGTTGCGTTGCCACATAAATGGCCTGCAACTCGATCGCACCAGGATCATGATTATGAAGGTAGCATAAGTATTCGCGTCCTGTCAGATGGACGTCGTCTCCTTCACGTAGATGGCGCTGCGCCGGTAGATTTGCAAGCCTGTCCACCGCTATTGATCAAGTGGCTCAAGCTTGTATCCGAAGCTGTATACCGGGGTCAGGCGAAAACCGTTTTCCGGTTGCAAACGCAGCTTGGTCCGTACCCTCGACACATGCGTATCCAAGGTCCGGGATGGCGTTTCTTCATCATTGGGCCAGACCGATTCTTGAATATAAACCCGGGACAAGGGCTTGCCAAGATTACGGAAGAAAAGCAGCGCCAATGAGAATTCCTTCTGGGTCAGGATAACTTGCTGGTCTCCAATATCCAGCTTTCCACTTCGGGGGTCAAATATGTAGCGGCCGAAATGCAATTGTTCCTGCGCATGCCGCTCGGGATAAGCGCGTTGCAGGAGCGCGGCTATCCGTGTCGCCAATTCCCGACGACGCAAGGGCTTGACGATGTAATCAGTTGCTCCGGCAGCGAACGCAGCCACAATTTCGGTCTCCGTGTTAGGGGGAGTGATAAAAAGCACTGGAAAGTCGCTCGGCATCTCGCTGCGTACGTGATGGAGAACGCTTGTCGCGCACTGCCCTAATGTCTGCCAATTCAAAATCAGCATGTCAAAACGTTCTTGTCTCAATGCATTGAGTGCATTCTCGCCATTCATGAAGGACCTAAGGGAATGTCCACGACCTGAAACAACTTCTGCGATCAGGGCAGCCTGACTTTGATCATCGTCGATCAAGGCGATGTGCAGGATGGACGGTCGCGGTGTGCCTATGGAGGCAATGTATGCAGGATATGTTTGGTTCATGCAAGACAGGAATCTAACGAAACATTCAATGCAGCTTGTCGACGCGCTGCCGATTCTGCTCGAAGCTTTTTGTCGCCTGTGGTTCGGTTCAATTTGGGGTTATCAAGCGAATGAGCTGCGGTCCCGATGTGGGTAACGGATGCTAACGGATGCCATCATGTTAAGCAAAAAAAAGCCCGCAGTCATGCAACGTGCGGGCTAAATCCAATCCCAAGGAGGATCAGAGGAGACAAGAGGCATTGTCTGATACGTAAATGACCGGATGATGACTTAGTATGGAAAGACATCGGCAGCAGTTTGTCACATCCGAACAGACAGGTATTGCCATATAAAAAGAAATCCGATTTCCGGCTTTTATTGATGGTTGATCACGTACAAAAAATCATGACGGGTTTGAAATGGGTAGGTCAGCCACTTCTAAAACCAACCGCCGTTAATCAATGGTAGATCTATTGGAAGGAATCTAGCCATCCCATATTTAGGGGATCTTGATCACAAACTCGGAATTCAAAAATGGCAGTAGCAAAGCCATCGTGCTTCTCTGAGGAAACGGAAATGAAGAAAAGCGTGAATGGGTCTGATTAGTTTTACAGCTGACAACATTAGGCTGCTCAAGGTATTTAGGCTAAAAGTCTGAACCCTCACCACAAGCGTCAAAAGGCAACGCAGTCTGTATCTGCACATTGTATTCATCGTCCAAGAAAAATTTTCTTGGCAGGCCTCGACAAGTTTTGCTATAGTGCTGCTCCCGTTGCAGGACGTGCTAATTAAAGCGCGTAAAACGACGGACGAGTTGAGCAAAGGATTTTAAAAGCTTGACGCGAAGCGAAGGATGGTTCATAATCTCGTTTCTCTGCTGCTGTTAAACAAGACGCTTTAACGGTGAGTGCGGTGCGACAGGCACGGTGCGGGCAGGCAGTTCTTTAAAAATTAACAGCCGATAAGTGTGGGCGCT
>NZ_DASZBA010000237.1:0-6351 GCF_035944575.1 Noviherbaspirillum sp. | reverse complement strand
GGAGACGGCCTTCACTGCTGCGGGGCAGGAGGAAGTGAACGACGGCCAGATGATCGATTCTATGCCGACGCATGGCGCGCATTCCTGAAGGGTACTAGCACGCCATGCCATTATTCCAAACCTTCAGGCTGCCAGTCGCGTTGCTGAGGCCGTAGTGCTCGGTCTGATGCGCAATGCCCCTCACGCTGGCGGCAACCCGTCGCCGGTCAGGTCGCCGCCGCCGACACCAAAGTTGCGGCGTGAATCACCGCTGCCCTGCCCTGCCTTGTCATCGAGCGGCTCGCCGGACGCACCAGCTGCGCCGATGCCGTTCTCGCCGGCGCGCGACAGATCGGTTCCGGCAACACCGGCCGAACCGGTGCCGGTGGCCGCTGCGCCTGCACCGCCCTCCCCGGACCGGCCAGCGATATTGGCCAAGCCCAGTACATCACCTCCAGGGCCGGAAGGCGCCGACACCATCTCCACCGTATCCTCGACATCACCCTTCATGTCTTCCCTGCTTCTGACAGCCACATCACCGAGCGAAATGATGCCGATCAGCTTCTGCTGTTCATCATGCGTGACAACAGGAATGCGGCGGATTTGGCTGTCGGCCATCTGGGTCATCACCTCATCCAGCGCCTGATCCTCGAACACGCAGCGTATATTCGTGCTCATCACTTCATCGACGTGCGCATCACCCGGCGACCGGCCCGCGGCCGTGCCGCGTATCGTGATGTCGCGGTCGGTCACCATGCCGACGAGACGATCACCTTCACACACCGGCAACGCGCCGACGTCGAGTTCATCCATCATCTGCGCCGCACGTTGCAAGCTTTCCTGCGGTGATACGAAACGCACATCCCTTGTCATTACTTCCGAAACGATCTGCATGAGTAGCTCTCCTTCATTTAGGAAAAAGTGCGCAGGCTTGCATGTTCCGATGCCCGGTGGAGCACATCGCAGTCATGCAAGGCGGCGCGTTCGGTAAATCAGCAAGAGGGTCTTTCCAAATCCAGGCATGAGTCGCAATGTCTGGTAGCCGACGTAAGGAATCGTTGTTGGCCCCAAGTCGATTGCAGCGCCATGCCATCTGCTTTAACGGATTACTGAGACTTCAAAAGTGCGCACATATTCCTTCGCAAAAGGCTCGCTGCAAGGTTTTTTTTATGCGTTCTCGCTTGCATCACGCCGGCTTGACGTCGGGTGCAAAATTGCCAGCAAAGTTATGGACGAAACAAATGGTCTTTGCGAGGAAACAATGCGTGCGGCAAGGCGCTTAGCCGCAGAACGGCGGCAACATTGAACTGCTTCAAGAAAGTAGATCAGGCAGAGTCTTATTAGTCGGCTTCTGAAGAAGGCGGCACCGGAACACGACACTCGCTTGATACTAGGCCGAGTCTGGGAGCAGATGTTGACTGCATTCGTGCTTGATAAAACATATCGAATCGATGGCAGGCAGCGATCGCAATCTCGCGTCGATCCTCAAAGGCAAGCAGGGCACTCTTCGACACATTTAGCCGCGGAGACTGCAACAGGCAGCTGCTTTCTGAGTAAAGCCCTCGTTATCTACGGACGCGGCTTCGACCGCCACGCCGTCTTCCATGTCTTCACAAAGTAACGCTCTGAAACATCTTGAAGGGCAAGGATACGACAGCAAAGGGCGGTCAGATCCAAGTGTATGGATTCATACGTATGCATTCCTTGCAAGGCTATCTGCCACCAAATCCTTTAAAAGTGGATGCGATGAACGCCTGGCGCATAAGCAGGGCCAAACATTCTACGGACCGGCATGTCTGCAGAACCGTGACCAATCAATTAATGAACGCGATCCGGCCCCCTTGCTCTAACAGGCTTTCTATAAAGTGGAGCAGATCATGAACTACCGGACCAGACCTGCGGATCACTCAGAAACGACAAACCGCCTTTCTTCCTGGCGCAGCGGCCGCGTACTAGGCGCCGGCATTGCCCTCGCAACCGCCGCGCTGTATGTTGCCTACCGCAACAGGGAAGCGGAGCGGAACTATCCGCCCGAAGGAAAGTTTATCGACGTCGACGGCGTGTCCCTGCACTACTTCGAGAAGGGTGAAGGCGACCCGCTAGTCCTGCTGCATGGCAATACCACGATGGGAATGGATTTTACTCTGAGCGGATTGGTCGACATGGCAGCACAGCATTACCGGGTAATTGTCTTTGACCGTCCGGGATATGGCTACAGTGAACGGCCGCGCACCACCCTTTGGGGATCGCAAGCACAGGCCAAGCTGCTTAATGCCGCCTTGCGGAAGATCGGCGCGCGAAAACCCATCGTACTTGGGCACTCGCTGGGCGCACTGGTGGCTATCGCGATGGCGCTCGACTCTCCCGAATCGGTTCGCAGCCTCGTCCTGACATCCGGTTACTACTACCCCACCATGCGTCCGGAGATCCCGCTGACCGCACAGCCTGCCATCCCGGTCGTCGGCGACCTCATGCGCTACACCATAACACCGATCATGTTGCGCCTGAATTGGCCATTCATGTTGAAGCGGGAATTTACTCCGGCACCGGTTGCCGAATCGATGAAGAAGCTTCCGCCTTGGCTTGTGCTGAGGCCGACACAGATTCGCGCCAGTTCGGCCGAGATGATCCTGATGTACCCGGACGTCATTAAGTTGGGCAAGCGTTACCACGAACTGCAGATGCCTATCGTTCTTGTCGCAGGCAGCGGTGATCGGCTGGTGTATCGCAGTAAACATTCAGACTGCTTTCACGCCGAGTTTCCGCATACCGAGTATCGGGTCATCGACGGTGCCGGGCACATGGTTCATCACATCGCGCCAAGCGAGGTCATGGACGCGATACATTCGGCAGCAAGGAGCGCGATGCCAGGTTTTACTGCCAGGAATGTCGGCATGTCCAAGCCTTCCCTGGCGCATCCTTCTTAGCCTGGAAATCGCCGGCAGGCCATCGGCTGTGCTACGCGTAACGTCATGCTGGCTTCCGATGGCATTTCATTTGAAGGCTTCATTCCAGTTTGACCAGATTCAGAACCGGCAATGGCCCGCCGGGGAACTGAGCCAGCCGGCCGCCGATACTCAGCGGGCCCAGATCGATGCCGAAGAACCCGAGTTGCAGGATGAGTGCATTCACGATCTCCTTGGCCTTTGTCATCGCCAGAGTAAAACAGGATGATTTGCAGGCAGTATCGGCTGAGTATGGCTCTATGCATTTATTCGTTGCGGTGGCGCCGCTTCCGACCCGAAGCGGTCGTTCCATGTTGGATTCAATGGTCCATCACCCTCTGGCGACATTTCTATCATCAGGGAAATTTTGTAATCGGGCCGCAGTCCAACCCACTCGGTATACCTGAAAACAAACCACGGTCGGCAGTTTCCGGACAATATCTTTTAAAAAAATCTCATACAGGAGCCAGAAGCTCACATGCTTTTTATCCTCGGTGCACTTGACCCTGAAATGCGCGAAATAGAACGCGTGCTGAACATACATGGCCATCCTGTTGCATGGGCTACCGTCGGCGGGCAAAAATGCACCTCGGCGACAGCCTATGATGCCGATTCAGCGATGCATTTGGAGCATGGCAAACGCCAGGCCCAGCTAATCTTGCCACGTCAGCCTGTCGTGTTCGTCGAATGTGCGGTCAGGCAAATTGCCCCGACTCTGCGCATTGATCACCATAATCCGGGCGATGCAGGATTCGATTGTGGTCCGCAGGACTATCTGCGTGGTTCGTCTCTTGGACAGCTGCTGTCGGTCCTGGAGCTCGAACCCGATCCGACACAGCGGCTGCTGGCTGCGGCCGATCACTGCCTGACGGCAGCATATCAGGGCGCTTGTCCTGGCGTCGATCCGGATGAATTACTTTTCATGCGTGCATCCTGGCAAGCAAAGATGACCTACCGATCGTTCGGACTGGTCATATCGTCAATTCTTGAAGCAGCCAAGCTGGTTCGGGAGCGGTACAATCCGCACGTGGGTGCGGCGCTATTCCTGGATCCCACGCTGACAGTGCCGGACCTGCCCGAGGGAGCCGCGCGAGCAGGCATGCCCGTGCGCTACCGCACCATGGAACCGAGTGGTCTCGTCAAGGAAATGCTCAAGGGCGCATCCCCGGATGCAATCTCGTCTTTCATGAAGGAGAATCACATGCTCGGCCGACGGGTCTATGGCAATCCATATCGAGGATACGCCGGCACCTACCTGGACTAAGCACTATCGATAGAAAGCCTTCAGGTTTTGATCGTTGCCGCCTGTCCCCGGTGTTTTAGGCAACCTTACCCTAACTTGGTCGTATGCCGACTTTGCGCCACGGCAGCTATAGCCATATTGCGGGCATTCGGAGTTTCCAAGGCTAGCCACCACTACGCTTGGCATGATGACCATGCTTTCTCAGTTCCAGCATGATCTGCTCGCAGTGATCTCCCTGAACTTCGATTACACCATCCTTCACTGTTCCGCCAGAGCCGCATGCCTTGCGCAACTGCTTGCCGAGCAAAGCCAGTGCAGCAGGATCAAGCGCCAGCCCCCTGACCAGCGTTACGCTCTTCCCGCCCCGACCTTTAGTCTGGCGCGACACGTGCACCACACCATCCCCCATGGGTACGGCCTTGAGTCTACAGGCGCACTCCAAGAGAGACCGTCGGCACTCAGGACACATGCGTCCGCCATCGGTGGAATACACAAGGCCGCTGTTTGAACTGCTCTTCATGTCTAACTCAGTCATGTTTGAAGTGTGAATCGGCCGAGTTTAGCACCGCGTGACTGCCCGCTCTCGGCCGATTGCGACCCTTCCCTATCGACAGCTTCCGACTCACACCAGCCTGCGGCCATGGTAGAAAGCGGCCCATCAGCCTGTTGCTGTGGCGACTCGGGAGCGTTCAATACCGGATCGGTGATTCATTAAATTCCCGCCGCGCCGATGCCGGTATCCCTCGTCTACGCCAACCGGCGTCCCCAACCCCGGCGGGCACGAGCATTCACGCAGTCGCTGGAGCAGATCATGCAACCCCTTATCGGCGGCAATGACGCTCCTCCTGGCTTGCGGGCCGACAGGCAATCGGGCGATTGCCCTCTTGCGCAAACTCATGGATGAACGCCGGATAAAAAGTAGAGTCTCAACAACATTCGGATTTGCACCAGTCCTAAAAATGCCGCTGTTGCTTTTAATGGAAACAACGCTGCGGTAAATCAAAAAACAGGCGCTGAAGCAGGCTTACTTTTCCTGAGTCAACGAGGAGACGATCATCATGAAGAAGCTTAATTTTCGATTGGCATGGCCCGCCATATTCGCCATCGGATTTATCGCAGCCACCGGTGCCGGTGCACAGACGACAGCGACCACGCCGTCCCTCGAAAAACTCCAACGCTATCAGATCGACCCGGCGAAGGTCTTTGTCGCAGGCATTTCCTCCGGCGGCTTCACCGCGGTGCAGATGCACGTGGCCCATTCCGCGACCTTCAAGGGAGCCGCCATCTATGCGGGCGGCGTCTACTGGTGCGCGGGCGCCGGCGGCGCCGCGACCGCTCTCGCCAACTGTGGCGGCCAGACCTTGCCGACGAATGAAGCGTCCTATAACAGCATGCTTGCCCAGTCGATCGCTTATCTGGACACCCAGTCTGCCCTGGGCACGATCGACTCATCAAGGAACCTCAGCGGTCAGCCGGTTTATCTGTGGTCCGGCACCAGGGACGCCACCGTCAATCCACGCCAGATGGCCGACCTCAATGCGGAATACCTTCACTATGGAGCCAAGGTGGTGTTCGATAATGGCTTTCCAGCCGCGCACGGCTGGGAATCGCCGAACGGTGAACTTGACTGCGGCACCGGGGGCACCCCCTTCATGGTGAAATGCTTCCTCAATGGCGCCCCCTACGATTCCGTGCAAACCTGGCTGAAGCTCTTCCTGGGACGACTGAACCCGCGCAACAATGGAAGGCTGCAAGGCACGCTGTCGACCTTCGACCAGACCGAATTCGGCGCAGCGCCCAACGTGTCGTTGAATACCACCGGTACTGTCTTCGTGCCGAAAGCCTGCGCGCAAGGAAAAACATGCGGCATGGTGCTCGCACTGCATGGCTGCAAGCAGTATTCGGCACTCATCGGCAATCGCTGGGTGACCCAGGCGGGCATCAACGAATGGGCCGACACCAACAACCTCGTGGTTGTCTATCCCGACACCATTGCGTCGTCCGCACCAGGACCGACCAACCCGAATGGCTGCTATGACTGGTGGGGCTACTCAAACCAGGTCGATCCCAACTATGCGCTGAAGAGCGGCGCGCAGATGTCGGTACTCTACCGGATGGTGCAGCGTGTGACAGGACGGCCGTAGTGCATATCGGCATGGATGCGCTCACGCCCAGCCGCTTATG
>NZ_DASZBA010000236.1:0-30803 GCF_035944575.1 Noviherbaspirillum sp. | reverse complement strand
CTCATCGTCATCCGTGGCGGCATCCGCTTTCGCAGTGGCTTTTTTCGCTGGCGCTTTCGACGCGGCTTTCTGCGCAGCCTTTTTATCAGCGTCGCTTTGCGCCTGGGCTGGCGACACGAAGGCCATGCTGGCGGCGGCAAGAATCAGTATGTGTGGCAGTTTCATTCATCGTCTCCGGGAGTGCGCGTGCCGGTCGTTGCGCCGGACAACATTGCACTTGTACTCATAACAGACCCGCCGCCGCTTCCGGCAGAGGCAGGCCACTCAATTTGGCTCGCTGCAGAATGGTCCAGTAATACCGATAACTGGCTCGATCATGCAGTTTGCCGTTGTATTGTATCGGTCCCCAGTGCGCATTCTTCGCTTCGTTGAGTATGGCTGTTGCGTCGTTGATCTCTGAGCTGCGAGGCGCCAGAGATTTGAGGATGGGTTTGATCTGGCCCGGATGAATGCTCCACATCCGTGTAAAGCCGAATTCCGAGGATGCCCGCTGCGCATCGCCAGCGACGACGGCGGTATCCTTGATCTCTGTCGTTACGTTGTGCGAGGGTACCTTGCCATGGGCATGGCAGGCCGCCGAAATCTCGAGCTTGGCCCGCGTGACCAGCGGATGCGTGAACTGTCCCGGACTGCGCATGGCGCTGCCTGGAATCGCACCATAATGCGCCGATATGAAATCCATGATGCCGAATGAAAGGCATTCAACTTGCGGTAACGCCGCGATTGCCCGTACGTCGGCCAGTGCGCCATGGGTTTCGATCAGTACATGCAATGGAAGATCGGTACGCCCTGCCATGACGGCGTGCCGGTTGACGATCTCGGCCGCCTCAACCACATCTGCCAAGGATTCAACCTTTGGCAGCACGAGGTAGGCAAGGCGCTGCGCCTGTTCGCAAATGATGGATACGTCCTGTTCGAAGGAAGGGTGCGTGCGGTCGTGGACGCGCACGCCGATGCGCCCATGCGCGTTATCCTCGCTTGCGATCAGGGACGCGATCAGGCGCGCATGCGCTTCTTCATTGCCGGCGCTGGCGCCGTCTTCGCAGTCCAGGGTGATATCAAAAACGGGGCCGAGTTCTTGTTGCAGAGCAATCGACTTTCGCATCAGCTTTTCAGAGCCGGCGTAATGATCGCAGACCGGAATGGTTGCCGGCTGGCGTTTACCCTGGAATAAGACCTCGGAAGGGTGCATGAAAACTTGACTTCAATTGGGGGGAAAGACAAGGACGCCGTAGCGCCCTTGTTTGTTTGTGATGCTTAGCCTACCAGATGCTTCACGCCTTCACGTTCTTCCAGCAGCTCTTTCAACGTGAGGTTGATGCGCTCCTGCGAAAATGCGTCGATTTCCAGGCCTTGAACAATGGTGTACTCGCCATTTTGGGTCGTAACCGGATATCCGAACATCGTGCCTTCGGGGATGCCATAGGAGCCGTCCGACGGAATGCCCATCGTGGTCCATTTGCCGTTGGTGCCGAGCACCCAGTCGCGCACGTGGTCGATGGCGGCGTTCGCTGCCGACGCTGCCGAGGACAGGCCGCGCGCTTCGATGATGGCGGCACCTCGCTTGCCGACTGTCGGCAGGTACACATCCTTGGTCCACGCTTCATCGTTGACCAATGCCTTGGCCGGCTGGCCGTCGACGGTCGCGTGAGTGAAGTCGGCATACATGGTCGGCGAGTGATTGCCCCAGACGCACAGCTTCTCGATCGACGTGACCGGCTTGCCGACTTTGGCGGCCAGTTGCGACAACGCACGGTTGTGGTCCAGGCGCAGCATTGCGGTGAAGTTCTTGGACGGCAGGTTGGGAGCCGATTTCATGGCGATATAGGCATTGGTGTTGGCGGGATTGCCGACGACCAGCACCTTGACGTTGCGCGATGCGACGGCGTCGAGCGCCTTGCCTTGCACGGTGAAGATCTGCGCATTGGCTTCGAGCAGGTCTTTGCGCTCCATGCCAGGGCCGCGCGGACGTGCGCCAACGAGCAGTGCGACATCGATGTCCTTGAATGCTGTCATTGGATCGCTGTGTGCTGTCATGCCAGCGAGAAGGGGAAACGCGCAATCGTCGATTTCCATCATGACGCCCTTGAGCGCCTTCTGTGCCTTTTCGTCGGGGATTTCAAGCAGTTGCAGAATGACCGGCTGGTCTTTGCCAAGCATGTCGCCGTTGGCGATGCGGAAGAGCAGGGAATAGCCGATTTGACCGGCGGCACCGGTGACGGCGACGCGCATAGGGGCTTTAGCCATGATGAATCTCCAGAGTGGTGAGAAGACGGTGTCGAAACCTGACAAGGTTTTAGGTAAGCTTGCAATGATACCGTTGAAACCCTGCCAAGCCTACTAGAGTGGAAGCCAAAAATAGGTGCAGAGCCATTTCGAGCCGAGTGAAGTTGACTTGACGGTTGATGTTCCGCGTGTACGACTTCGATGGTCTGCCCGACCTTGCCCCGTACGCATTTTCGAATTCCGCTCAGAGCGGTTCAAGCTACATGCGTAATATGCGCCGCAAGCAATGCACAGCGTAAATATTGCCCGCGAGTGTAGGCGCAGCGGACCTATCTGTCAACGCCTATCTTATATCTTATATAAGACATATCACATCACTTTTTGCTGGACGGAAAGCGCTGTTTCGTGGTGAAATCATAAGTTATGAGTTCCGTTCCGCCCAACATACCAAGCAGCGGCGCTTCCGGCGCAGGAGCGGCAGTTTCTGCCCCCGGCACGTCTCCCACGTTCAGTCCTCTCTACCAGCAAATCAAGGCGCTCATCACGCAAAGCCTGCAGTCCGGCGAATGGAAGCCGGGCGAGCTGATTCCAAGCGAAATCGAGCTTGCCAATCGCTTCAAGGTAAGTCAGGGCACCGTCCGCAAAGCCATCGATGAGCTCGCCGCTGAAAATCTGGTGGTGCGCCGGCAGGGGAAGGGTACGTTTGTCGCCACGCACCACGAAGCCCGCGCGCAATTCCGGTTTCTGAGGTTGATGCCCGACGCGGGGGAGCCGCATTACGCCGAAAACAGGATCCTGGATGTAAAGCGTTTGCGTTCGCCGGCCGAGCTTGCCCGGCTGCTGGATATAAAATCTGGCGATTCCGTGATCTTTATCAAGCGTGTGCAGGCCTTCGACGGCATTCCGACCATCGTCGAGGAGATCTGGCTGCCGGGTGTCCTGTTCAAAGGATTGACCGCGGACCGATTGAGCGAATACAAAGGCCCGATGTATGGCTTGTTCGAAACGGAGTTTGGCACGCGGATGATCCGCGCCACCGAAAAGATCCGCGCGGTTACCGCCGACGAAGACACTGCGGAATTGTTGGGTGTCGGGGTTTCCACGCCCTTGTTAAGTGTGGAGCGGGTGTCATATACGTATGGCGACAGGCCGGTGGAAGTGAGGCGGGGTTTGTACCTGACAGACCGGCATCACTATCAAAATGAATTGAGCTGAGTGTTTGGGCCGTCACTGTCAATGGTCGCAGTTTCTGGTTGATAACAAACTTATTGCGCACAATGCATAATATCAGTTGGTGTGCTGCACAAAAATCGGCGAAAATTACGTGATTGTTAAGCTCTGGAGGTCTTGTCATGTCTGAAGCCATAAATAAGCCCCGGCGGGAACCGGTAACAAAACCCCGACGGGACTATGGCGTAATGAGTTTTGCGCAAACCGTGCATTACCGTCTGCCGCTAGCCGGCTTCGTATCCATCTTTCACCGCGTCAGCGGCGGATTGATGTTCCTGCTTCTGCCATTCATCCTTTACTTGCTCGACCGGAGCCTGGTCTCCGAGATCTCATTCGAGTACTTCAAAGGATTCGTTTCCCATTGGTTTGTCAAGCTCGTCATCCTGGCGCTGGTCTGGGCCTATCTGCATCATTTCTGTGCCGGCATTCGTCACCTGGTCATGGACCTTCACATCGGACTGGACAAGGACAGCGCGCGTAAATCAGCGGTCGCCGTGTTCGCGATCAGCTTGCCGCTTACCTTGCTGGTGGCATTGAAATTGTTCGGAGCGTTCTAAATGGCAAAAAATAATATTGGACCGAAGCGCCTTGTCGTTGGTGCGCATTACGGTTTGCGCGATTGGCTGGCACAGCGGGTTACCGCGGTCGTGATGACCGTTTATACAGTCATCTTGCTTGTTGCGTTTCTTTCCGCCAATAACTTCAGTTATGAAGGCTGGGCAGGATTGTTCTCCTACCAATGGTTCAAGATTGCAACTTTCGTTACCTTGCTCTCGCTGTTTTACCACGTCTGGGTCGGCATGCGTGACATCTGGATGGACTATGTCACCGGATCGGTCGCGTTGCGGCTTGTCTTTCAAATCGCTACTGTCGTGTGGCTGATTGGCTGTGCCGGCTGGGCAGCGCAGATTATCTGGAGAACCTAATCGTGGCAGCTATCAAATCTTCCCTTCCTTCCCGTCGCTTCGACGCTGTGATCGTCGGTGCCGGCGGTTCGGGCATGCGTGCTTCGCTGCAACTTGCCGAGGCGGGCTTGAACGTCGCCGTATTGTCGAAAGTGTTCCCGACGCGGTCCCACACCGTTGCAGCGCAGGGCGGTATCGGCGCCTCGCTGGGCAATATGTCCGAGGATAACTGGTACTGGCACATGTTCGATACCGTCAAGGGATCGGACTATCTGGGCGACCAGGATGCAATCGAATTCATGTGCCGCGAAGCACCGAAGGTCGTCTACGAGCTTGAGCATTTCGGCATGCCGTTCGACCGCAATCCGGACGGCACGATTTACCAGCGTCCTTTTGGTGGCCATACCGCCAACTTCGGTGAAAAGCCGGTGCAGCGTGCCTGCGCCGCAGCGGACCGGACCGGTCATGCGTTGCTGCACACGCTTTATCAGCGCAATGTGCGCGCCAAGACACATTTCTTCGTCGAGTGGATGGCAATCGACCTCGTGCGCGATGCTGACGGCGATGTGCTCGGCGTCGTGGCGCTTGAAATGGAAACCGGCGAAGTAATGATTCTCGAGGCGAAGACAACCTTGTTCGCCACGGGCGGAGCAGGGCGTATATGGGCTGCGTCGACCAATGCATTCATCAATACCGGTGATGGCATGGGCATGGCTGCCCGGGCTGGCCTGCCGCTTGAAGACATGGAGTTCTGGCAGTTCCACCCGACCGGCGTATCCGGTGCGGGCGTGCTGATCACGGAAGGCGTTCGGGGCGAAGGCGGCATCCTCATTAATTCAAACGGTGAACGTTTCATGGAGCGCTATGCGCCGACGCTGAAAGACCTGGCGCCGCGTGATTTCGTATCCCGTTCGATGGACCAGGAAATCAAGGAAGGCCGCGGCTGTGGACCAAACAAGGATCACGTGCTGCTGGACCTGCGCCATATCGGCGCTGACACGATCAAGAAGCGGCTGCCGTCGATTCTCGAGATTGCGCACAAGTTTGCAAACGTCGACGCTACCAAGGAGCCGATTCCCGTCGTGCCGACGATTCATTATCAGATGGGCGGAATTCCGACCAATGTGTACGGCCAGGTCGTGGTGCCGAAGAATGGCAGCCCGAACGAGATTGTCAACGGCATGTATGCGATCGGCGAATGCGCTTGCGTGTCAGTTCACGGCGCAAACCGCCTCGGTACCAATTCCTTGCTGGATCTCGTCGTCTTCGGTCGCGCTGCCGGCAATCATATTGTCCAGAGCAACCTGAAAGCACAGAGCCACAAGCCTCTGCCGGCTGATGCTGCCGATCTGGCGATGTCCCGCCTGGCCCGGTTGGAATCGAGCACAGGTTCGGAGCGTGTGCAGGATGTCGCGAATGCTATCCGTTCGACGATGCAACAGTTCTGCGGCGTATTCCGCACGGATGAATTGCTGCAGACCGGTGTCCGGAAGATCATGGAGCTGGACGAGCGCCGCAAGCATGTTTCGTTCAAGGACAAATCCATGGTATTCAACACCGCCCGCGTGGAAGCCCTGGAATTGGACAATCTCATTGAGACCGCCAAGGCAACCATCGTATCGGCCGCTGCCCGCAAGGAGTCGCGTGGCGCCCATGCGCATCGCGATTATGAACAGCGCGACGACGAGAACTGGATGAAGCACACCTTGTTCTTCTCCGAAGGCAATCGCCTCGACTACAAGCCGGTGAACACCAAGCCGCTGACGGTCGAAACCTTCAAGCCGAAAGCAAGAACGTTTTGATTTATAGGGGCCGGCTCTGCACGATCCGGCCCCGAAACGGATATTAGGGAATGGGCGGCGCTACGGTCAGCCTGCTCCCGCGAATTTTCAGATAAGGCCAGAACATGCCACGTACTCTCAAGTTTCAGATTTATCGCTACGATCCGGACAAGGATGCCAAGCCTTACATGCAGGACTTGACGGTGGAACTCCAGGATACCGACAAGATGCTGCTGGACGCACTCCAGCGCATCAAATCGGATGTGGACGATTCGCTTGCATTGCGCCGTTCCTGCCGGGAAGGCGTTTGCGGCTCCGATGCGATGAACATCAACGGCAAGAACGGACTTGCCTGCACCACCAATTTGAATGAATTGAGCCAGCCGATCGTGTTGCGTCCGCTGCCGGGACTGCCCGTCATCCGTGATCTTATCGTGGATATGACACAGTTTTTCAAGCAATACCATTCGATCAAGCCGTTCCTCATCAACGAAAGCATTCCGCCGGAGAAGGAGCGTCTCCAGTCGCCGGCAGAACGCGAGGAACTGGACGGTTTGTATGAGTGCATCCTGTGTGCCTGCTGCTCGACCTCGTGCCCGTCCTTCTGGTGGAACCCCGACAAGTTCGTCGGTCCGGCCGGCCTGTTGCAGGCATATCGCTTCATCGCCGACAGCCGCGACCAGGCGACCAACGAGCGTCTGGATAACCTGGAAGATCCATACCGCTTGTTCCGCTGCCATACAATCATGAACTGCGTGGACGTATGTCCGAAAGGCTTGAATCCGACCCGCGCGATCGGGAAAGTCAAGGAGTTGATGGTGCGCCGTACGGTGTAACCGTCATCAAGGCGGGGCAGAGCGTGCTCCGCCTTATTTTTGCGCCGACAGACTTGGATGCGGACGGCGCATGCATTAAGCGAATGAAAATATGTCGATATCCCACCAGGCGGACCCGGTAAAAAGAGCCAGGCTTCGCTGGCGCGCACGTCGCGGCCTGCTCGAAAACGATTTGATCATCAGTCGCTTCCTGGATGTCCATGAAGCCAGCCTGACCGATGAAGAAGTCGAAGCCTTTTCCAGCCTGATGGACTTGGCTGACGGCGAGTTGATGGATCTGCTGCTGGCGCGCAAAGAGCCCGACGGAGAACTGGATTCGCCCCATATTCATGCATTGCTGACGAGAATGCGCAAGGCCTGACGCGGACTATAAATTTTTTTAACCATCGACTCACCCCTCCTTATCTAAAGGAAGAGACATGACCAACTCTGATATAAAAGCAACGCTTTCATTTTCCGACGGTTCCCCTTCGCTGGAGCTTCCGATCTACAAGGGTACGGTCGGTCCGGATGTCATCGATATCCGCAAGCTATATGGAGCTACGGGCAAGTTCACCTATGACCCGGGATTCATGTCCACCGCCGCCTGTAACTCGTCGATCACATACATCGATGGCGACAAGGGTGAATTGCTGTACCGCGGCTACCCGATCGAGCAATTGGCCGTCAATTGCGACTTCCTTGAGACTTGCTATCTGCTGCTCAATGGCGAACTGCCTAATGCGGACCAGAAGAAGAAGTTCGTCAGCACCGTGACGAACCACACCATGGTCCATGAGCAGATGCAATTCTTCTTCCGCGGCTTCCGTCGTGACGCGCACCCGATGTCGGTGCTGGTCGGTACGGTCGGTGCCCTGGCATCGTTCTACCACGACTCGCTGGACATCAACGATCCGCACCACCGTGAAGTATCGGCGATCCGCTTGATCGCCAAGATGCCGACGCTGGTAGCCATGGCCTACAAATATTCGGTGGGACAGCCTTTCGTTTATCCGCGCAACGACCTGTCGTACAGCGCCAACTTCATGCGCATGATGTTCTCGACACCATGCGAAGAGTACAAGGTCAACGATGTTCTGGTACGTGCGCTCGATCGCATCCTGATCCTGCACGCCGACCACGAGCAGAATGCGTCGACGTCGACGGTGCGCCTGTCCGGTTCGTCCGGCGCCAATCCGTTCGCTTGTATCGCCGCCGGTATCGCTTGCCTGTGGGGTCCTGCCCACGGCGGCGCCAATGAGGCCGCACTGAACATGCTCAAGGAAATCGGCACGGTCGACAAGATCGGCGAGTTCGTGAAGCAGGTGAAAGACAAGAATTCTGGCGTCAAGCTGATGGGCTTTGGTCATCGCGTCTACAAAAACTACGACCCACGTGCGAAACTCATGCGCGAAACATGCCATGAGGTGCTGAACGAATTGGGGCTGCAAAACGATCCGTTGTTCAAGCTGGCGATGGCACTGGAAAAAGTCGCTCTCGAAGACGACTACTTCGTATCACGCAAGCTGTATCCGAACGTTGATTTCTACTCTGGCATCGTCCAGTCCGCACTGGGCATCCCCGTTTCGCTGTTCACCGGAATCTTCGCGATGGCACGTACCGTTGGCTGGATTGCTCAATGGAATGAGATGATTTCGGATCCTGAGCAGAAGATCGGTCGTCCGCGCCAGCTGTTCGTCGGTTCCGAACCGCGCGCGGTGCCTCCGATGGACAAGCGCAAGTAAACTGAGGCTTTTGCTTCAATGTGAAAAAGCGGGCCCATACGGACCCGCTTTTTTTGTTGACCGGAATAACTATGCTATTCTAACGGCTCGATATTTTTCGAACACTTCAGGTCACGTAGCCCTTCCTCCCACAACTTGATGTGCGATCCGCTAACCGGTCAGGCCGTGTCGCGGAAGGTTTTATAACCCGCTAATCTCGCGAAACGCGAAGAAAGGTGAGCAAGATGATGCAGCAGTACTTCTCCAATTCTTATCTGTTTGGAGGAAACGCACCGTACGTTGAAGAACTGTACGAGGCTTACCTCAACAACCCCGGCTCTGTTCCTGACAACTGGCGCGCCTATTTTGACGCGATGCAGAACGTTCCGGCAGTCGATGGCTCTACCAAGCCCGATGTCGCCCATGCTCCGGTGATCGCTTCCTTCGCCGAACGCGCCAAGCAGGGCCCGATCCGCACCGTCACCGCGTCAGCTGACATGGAAATGGGCCGCAAGCGCGTCGCCGCGACACAATTGATCGCCGCGTATCGCTTCCTGGGAAACCGCTGGGCCAATCTCGATCCGTTACAACGTCAGGAACGCCCCGCCATCCCGGAACTGGAGCCGAATTTCTACGGTTTCACCGATGCTGATATGGATATCGTCTTCAATATCAGCAACACCTACTTCGGACCCGAAACCGCGTCGCTGCGCGATCTGCTCAATGCATTGCGCGACACCTATTGCCGCTCGATCGGTGCTGAATTCATGTACGTCAGCGACCCGGCACAGAAGCGATGGATCCAGGAGCGTCTGGAATCGGTTCGCTCGACACCAAATTTCTCGGATCAGAAAAAACGCCATATCCTGGAACGGCTGACCGCTGCGGAGGGACTTGAGCGATACCTGCATACCAAATACGTAGGCCAGAAGCGGTTCTCGCTTGAAGGCGGCGAAAGCTTCATCGCTTCCCTCGACGAAACCATTCAGCGAGCAGGTGAAAAAGGCATCCAGGAAATCGTCATTGGCATGGCCCATCGCGGTCGTCTGAACGTGCTGGTCAATACCCTCGGCAAGATGCCGCAGGATCTGTTTGCGGAATTCGAAGGCAAGCATGCCGATGACCTGCCTGCCGGCGACGTCAAGTACCACCAGGGCTTCTCATCGGATATCACGACGCCGGGCGGCCCAGTGCACCTGTCGCTCGCATTCAACCCGTCGCACCTCGAGATCGTCAATCCCGTTGTCGAGGGATCGGTCAAGGCCCGTATGGATCGCCGCGGCGACAAGGATGGATCGCAGGTAATGCCTATCCTGGTCCACGGCGATGCTGCTTTCGCCGGGCAGGGCGTCGTCATGGAAACGCTGAACCTCGCGCAGACACGCGGATACGGCACAGGCGGCACCGTACACATCGTCATCAATAACCAGATCGGCTTCACCACTTCCGACCCGCGCGATTCGCGTTCGACGCTGTATTGCTCCGACGTCGTCAAGATGATCGAAGCGCCCGTATTGCATGTGAACGGCGACGATCCGGAAGCCGTCGTGTTTGCGACCCAGATTGCGCTCGACTACCGTCTTGAATTCAAGAAGGACATCGTGGTCGACATCGTGTGCTTCCGCAAACTGGGGCACAACGAGCAGGACACGCCGGCACTGACGCAGCCGCTGATGTACAAGAAGATCGGCCAGCATCCGGGCACACGCAAGTTGTACGCCGACAAACTCGTCGCTCAGGGCACGATTCCTGCCGAAGGCGGCGACGAAATGGTCAAGGCATACCGCGATGCGATGGACGCAGGGCGCCATACGGTCGACCCGGTCATCTCGAACTTCAAGAGCAAGTATGCGGTGGACTGGATGCCATTCCTCAACCGCAAATGGACCGATGCAGCCGATACCTCGGTGCCGCTTGCCGAATTGAAGCGCCTTGCTGCCCGCATAACCACCGTTCCTGAAAACTTCAAGGTTCACCCTCTGGTCGAGAAAGTGTTGAATGATCGCGCGGCGATGGGCCAGGGCGAACTCAATCTGGACTGGGGCATGGGTGAGCATCTCGCGTATGCATCGCTGGTGTCGTCCGGCTACGCAGTGCGTCTGACTGGCCAGGATGCGGGACGCGGTACCTTCGTCCACCGTCATGCGGTATTGCATGACCAGAACCGTGAACGCTGGGATGCGGGGAGCTACATTCCGCTGCAAAACGTGTCCGAAAACCAGGCACCTTTCGCCGTGATCGACTCGGTGTTGTCCGAAGAGGCGGTACTTGGCTTCGAGTATGGTTACTCGACCGCGGAACCGAATACGCTGACCATCTGGGAAGCGCAGTTCGGCGATTTCGCGAACGGCGCACAGGTGGTGATCGACCAGTTCATCAGCTCCGGCGAAGTGAAGTGGGGACGCGCTTCCGGCCTCGTGATGATGCTGCCGCATGGCTATGAAGGCCAGGGGCCGGAACACTCGTCGGCTCGTCTGGAACGCTACCTCCAGCTGTGTGCGGACAACAATATGCAGGTAGTGCAGCCGACCACGGCCGCGCAGATTTTCCACCTGCTGCGTCGCCAGATGATCCGCCTGTTCCGCAAGCCTTTGGTGATCATGACGCCGAAGTCGCTGCTGCGTAACAAGGATGCCGGTTCGCCGTTGTCGGAATTGGCAAAAGGCTCGTTCCAGACGGTGATTGGCGAGGTGGACGAGAAGATCGATCCGAAGAAGGTCAAGCGCGTCATCGCCTGCTCCGGCAAGGTGTACTACGAATTGGTTAACGCGCGCAAGGAACGTGCACAATCCGACACGGCCATTATCCGCGTCGAGCAGCTGTACCCATTCCCGCACAAGGCGTTCGCAGCGGAATTGAAGCGCTTCCCCAATTTCACCGAACTGGTGTGGACACAGGACGAGCCGCAAAACCAGGGCCCCTGGTTCCAGATTCAGCACAACATCTTCGAAAACCTGGAAGACGGTCAGAAACTGGCCTATGCAGGTCGTCCTGCCAGCGCATCGCCTGCGGTCGGCTATTACGACAAGCACTATGCGCAACAGAAGGCATTGATCGACACCGCATTTTCCAAGCTTAAAGGTTTTGTACTGACCAAATAAAGACCCGGCGGCACGCTAGAAGCTGGCGTGCCGAACGAACAACCCGAAACGGAGAGTTACATGGCAATTCTTGAAGTCAAAGTTCCACAACTGTCGGAATCCGTCGCTGAAGCGACCCTGCTGCAATGGCATAAAAAGGTCGGCGACGTCATCACGCGCGACGAAAACATGATCGACATCGAGACCGACAAGGTCGTACTCGAATTGCCCGCGCCGGACAGCGGCGTGATCACCGAAGTCATCAAGGGTGACGGCAGCACGGTCGTGGCTGGCGAGATCATCGCAAGGATCGATACCGAAGCGAAAGCCGGAACCGCTGTGGCTGCCACGCCTGCTCCGGCACCGTCTGCATCGACCGCATCGGCAGGTGCATCCGATCCGGTAGGCGCCGCAATCTCCGCGCTCGCTGCCAAAGCGCCGTCCGGCTCAAGCGGCGTGGCGATGCCCGCCGCCGCGAAGATGCTGTCGGAAAACAACATGACTGCCAGCCAGGTTGCCGGCACCGGCCGTGACGGCCGTGTCACCAAGGGTGACGTCATCAACGCGACGCAAAACAAAGCTGCTCCTGCACCGGTGCCTGCGTCGGCCCCGGCCGCACAGGCCAAGCCGGCTTTGCAGCAGGTGGCCGCCCCGGTGTCGCCCAATCTGGCGAACCGCCCTGAAGAGCGGGTGCCGATGAGCCGCCTGCGCGCCCGTATTGCCGAGCGTTTGCTTCAATCGCAATCGACCAACGCCATCCTGACCACCTTCAATGAAGTGAACATGTTGCCGGTCATGGAACTGCGCAATAAATACAAGGACAAGTTCGAAAAAGAACATGGTGTGAAGCTCGGCTTCATGTCGTTCTTCGTCAAAGCTGCTGTGGCGGCCCTGAAAAAGTATCCGGTCATCAATGCATCGGTCGACGGCAACGACATCGTCTACCATGGCTATTTCGATATCGGTATCGCTGTCGGCTCTCCACGCGGCCTGGTCGTACCCATCCTGCGCGATGCGGACCAGATGTCGATCGCGGATATTGAAAAGAAAATCGCCGAGTTCGGCGTAAAAGCAAAGGACGGCAAGCTGACGCTGGAGGAATTGACCGGCGGCACATTCTCGATCTCCAACGGCGGCGTCTTTGGTTCGATGCTGTCGACACCAATCATCAATCCGCCACAGTCCGCCATCCTCGGTGTGCATGCTACGAAGGACCGCCCAGTCGTGGAGAACGGTCAGATCGTGATTCGCCCGATGAATTATCTCGCCATGTCGTACGACCACCGCATCATCGACGGCCGTGAAGCGGTCCTCGGCCTGGTCGCAATGAAGGAAGCGCTGGAAGATCCTGCACGTTTGCTGCTGGACCTGTAATCGCGATCCGCAGGGATTGAATCAACGCAATCCCGGTTTTTCATACGACTGAATAGGTTGAATATGTCAAAAAGTTTTGATGTGGTGGTAATTGGGGGCGGCCCTGGTGGCTATGTCGCGGCGATTCGCGCTGCGCAACTCGGTTTTTCTACCGCCTGTATCGATGAGTGGAAGAGCGCCAAGGGCGGTCCTGCGCCGGGCGGTACGTGCACCAATGTCGGGTGCATTCCCTCCAAGGCGCTGTTGCAATCGTCCGAGAATTTTGAGCATGCCGGCCACGGCTTCGCTGAGCACGGTATCGAGGTCAAGGGCCTGACCTTGAACCTGGGCCAGATGCAGGCCCGCAAAGACAATGTTGTCAAGCAGAACAATGACGGCATTCTCTATCTCTTCAAGAAAAACAAAGTCACGTTCTTCCATGGCCGTGGCACTTTCGAAAAGGCTGATGCCGGTGGATACGCTATCAAGGTAACCGGCGCAAACGAGGAAACGATTACCGGCAAGCACATCGTTCTCGCCACAGGCTCCAATCCACGTGAACTGCCCGGCACGCCATTCGATGAAAACCTGATCCTGTCCAACACCGGCGCGCTTGCGATCGATGGTGTGCCGAAGAAACTGGGTGTGATCGGCGCCGGCGTGATCGGACTGGAAATGGGCAGCGTCTGGCGTCGTCTGGGCGCCGAAGTCACGGTGCTGGAAGCTCTGCCTGCATTCCTCGGTGTTGTCGACGAGCAGATCGCGAAAGAGGCCTTCAAGCTCTTCACCAAGCAAGGTCTGGGAATTCATCTGGGTGTAAAAATCGGTGCGATTACTGCAGGCAAGAAAGACGTGACCGTTGAATACACCGACGAAAAGGGTGCTGCGCAGACTGCGGTGTTTGACAAGTTGATCGTGTCGATCGGAAGAGTACCGAACACGATCGGGCTGAATGCCGAAGGCGTCGGCCTGAAACTGGATGAGCGCGGATTCATCGCCGTCGATGGCGACTGCAAGACCAACCTTCCCAACGTATGGGCGATCGGCGACGTGGTGCGCGGGCCGATGCTTGCGCATAAGGCGGAGGAGGAGGGCGTCGCCGTTGCCGAGCGAATCGCTGGCCAGCACGGGCATGTGAACTTCAACACAATTCCCTGGGTCATATATACATCACCGGAAATTGCCTGGGTCGGCAAGACCGAACAGCAATTGAAGGCGGAAGGCGTCGCATACAAGGCTGGAACGTTCCCGTTCATGGCGAATGGCCGTGCCCGTGCGCTTGGCGATACTTCCGGCATGGTGAAGTTTCTGGCAGATGCGACGAGCGACGAGATCCTTGGCGTACACATCATCGGCCCGGTTGCCTCTGAGTTGATTTCGGAAGCGGTCGTGGCAATGGAGTTTCGTGCGTCCGCCGAGGATATCGCACGTATTTGCCATGCCCATCCATCGCTTTCGGAAGCTACCAAGGAGGCCGCGCTGGCGGTCGATAAGCGTTCGCTTAACTTTTAAGGAGTTTGACCATGCGTCGTTCGATCCTGCTCTTGCCGCTGCTGATTGCAGCTTGCGCCACGACGGGATCGAATGGCGAGATTGCGATCGACACTGCTGTCAACGGTCAGCAATTGCCGGGTGCCAATTGCCAGGTCTCGACCAACAGCGGCAGCTGGAATGTCACTACTCCGGCGTCGATCAATGTTGGTGATGCAAACGGCGATCTTCGTGTCGTTTGCAACCGTGGCGGCTACCGCACTTCGGAGATGATCTATCGTCCTTCCGGACCTGTCGGCTCGAACGTGGGGCTTGGCGTTGGCGGCGGCGGCCGTGTCGGAGTAGGAGTTGGATTGAGCGTGCCCATCGCATTAGGCCGGGGCGGTTATCCTGCCCGCATCACGGTGGATATGAATCCGCAATGAATCGGTTTTATACCGGCCTGGCAGGTGGGAGCCTGTCCGATACACCCTCCGCAAGGTCATACCTGCAAACTTCCCGCTGACCGGGCAAATTCCCCGTCAAACTGCGAAAATGGGCGAGCGAATCTCGCCCATTTTTAATGCCGCAGCGGGAACAGCGGACGCGATGTACGCGGCCGCGCGATTGAGTGAATAAAACTATATGAATGTCAGGGAGTATTACAACCATGCGCTGGCGCAGCGCGGATTTCAATCGGATGAAGCGCAGCTGCGTGCCGTCGAACGTCTTCAGCAAGCCTATGACGAATGGATTGCGTTCAAGGCGCAGCGTTCTTCGCGAATCAAGCGGCTGCTCAACCGGCCGGAAGTTCCGCGCGGCGTCTACATGTGGGGCGGCGTCGGGCGCGGAAAATCGTTCCTGATGGACAGTTTTTATTCGGTTGTTCCCGTTCAGCGCAAGACAAGACTCCATTTTCACGAATTCATGCGGGCAGTGCATCGTGAATTGGATGAATTGAAGGGTGTTGCCGACCCGCTGAATGAGGTGGCCCGGCGCGTCGCCAAAAAATATCGGCTCATCTGCTTCGACGAATTTCACGTATCCGATATCGCGGACGCGATGATTCTTTACAATCTCCTGTCGGCCCTATTTGCGCACGGCGTGTCATTCATCATGACGTCAAACTACGTGCCGGATTCGCTGTATCCGGACGGCTTGCACCGCGATCGCATGCTGCCCACGATCGACCTCATCAAGGAAAAGATGGATGTGGTAAACGTGGACGCGGGAATGGATTACCGTAAAAGGGTAATGCAGCAAGTCGCCGCCTACCATGCGCCGCTCGGCGCGACGGCCGACAAGGCATTGCGCGATGCATTCGCCGGCATTGCCGAGACTGCCGACGAGGATCCGCGCATTCACATCGAGGCCCGCGAGATAAAGGCATTGCGGCGTGCCGGCGGGGTCGTCTGGTTCGACTTTGCCACCCTGTGCGGCGGTCCGCGTTCGCAAAACGATTATCTTGAGCTGGCCAGCCGCTTCCATACGATTATCCTGTCCGGCGTCCCCCGAATGTCGGCGTCGATGTCGTCGGAGGCACGTCGCTTTACCTGGCTGATCGACGTCCTTTACGACCACGGCGTCAAGCTGCTGATGTCCGCCGAGGTGCCGCCGGACCAGTTGTACACCGAAGGCGTACTAGCGAACGAATTTCACCGTACCGTCTCACGCATCATCGAAATGCAGTCGTCCGAGTACATGCAAAGTGAACGGCGCGACGTTGCCGGCTCGATTTCGTGACAAGGGCAAGAAATCCGATCCGACATGACCTTCAGTTTTCATTCTTTTGTTTTTTGCTCCATGCATCGCTATAAACGCTACATCAATTGCGGGCTTGCAGTTCTTTGCGTCGTTGCCAGCACGGCCGTGCACAGCGCGGAATCGGCCGAACCGGCAGCCGGATGGGCCGCCAATTATCCATCCGGTTCGATCAAGTCGCTGGACGCTGCCGATCGTGCGCTGCAGGAGGCATCTCAGGAACGTGCGCGCATACAGGAGCGGTTCATTTCGGAGGAACAGGCGTGCTTCGGTCTGTTCTTCGCCAACGCCTGCAGGGACAAAGCGGCGGAACGTCGTCGTGTTGCGCTGTCTGCGGCAAGGGCGGTGGAAGTTCAGGCGAATGCGTTCAAACGCAAGGCGCGTGTCGCCGAACGGGATAAAGTGCTGGAGGAGAAGAGCGCCGCTCAGCAAATGGAAATTCATCGGCCGACGCCCCCTGATGGCGCATTGGTCGACGTTGCGATTCCACCGTCGGAAACCACTGCGCAGCCGTCTGTCGATTCCGTGGACAAGCGCGGCGACGGCGAGGCTGCCGTTCAACGATCTTCAACCCCGACGCGAGCCAAAATGACGCATGGCGAAGATCGATCACGCCAGATTGCCGCCTATGAAAAAAAGGTAAGGGAGGCCGAGGAGCATAAACGCGAGGTAGCCCAGAGGAAGGCGGAAAAGCAAGCGAAGCGTCAAGGCAAACAGACGCCTGCTCCCGCCCCTGTCGAATAGGTTAATGCATCAAACAAGCCATACTGCTGATTGACTACACTGCTCGCCGAATTTTCCCGACGGTGTAGTTTTTGGCTTCTTTCGCAGGTTTCACCAGTTTGACGATCGCCAGCGTGCAATTGTCCGCCGACGTGCCCGCAGCCCGCTCTCGGGCCTTTGCAATCAGCATTTCCGATGCCTGGCGCGGTGAATTCATCGCGATCGCGGCCCCAAGCTCTGCATCGCTGAAGTAGTGCCAGAGCCCGTCGGTACAGAGAAGAAAAGAGTCGCCTGCCTTCAATCCGTTATAGCGGCGTACGGTGACTTCCAGTTCGCCTTCGCTGGTACCGAGCGCATTGACCAATACATTCGCCAAATGATGATGCTGCGCCTCTTCGCGGCTGAGACGACCGTCACGTACCAGCTTTTCAACGAATGAATGATCGACCGTCCGCTCCGCGCAATTTGGTCCGTCGAACCGGTACAGCCGGGAGTCGCCGACATGCGCCCAGACCGCGCTGCCTTCCGGCGTGACAACCAGAATGACCATCGTGCTATGTGGTTCCTTTTCCGCAGAAATCGCGGTCAGCCGGATGATGGTATGCGCGTCCTTCGCGATCGTCGACAACAAGGTGTCCACATCATCCGTGAGCGGAGAGAACGTGTCAAAAGCCTGTTTCGCCGTCTTGATCACCTGTTCGGCAGCCAGCGAGCCGCCGCTCAATCCGCCCATTCCATCCGCCACGACTGCCATCATGTAGCCCGGGGCGCGAGGCGCAGCAAACAGCGCGGCGCGGTCTTGCTGTTCCTGACGGTCGCCGATATGCTGCCCGGTGCCCGCTTCGATTTTGTATTGGCTCATAAGTGTGGGTCGATTAAACTGCTGGATGGAAACAAATTACTGTATGTGATGTCATTAAGGGAAGTGCTTGGAATGCATTGTTACAATCGGCAACAATTCCCTTCAAGATAAACACAATAGTTGACGGGTTTTCAGGTTTCGAACTGCAAGATTGTACGACGGGAACACAAAATCATTTGTGTTGCAAACCGGCAATTCAATACCGCAGATGCAGAAAACGGGCGCTGACTTTTAAAATAAAATAGCGATTGCAAGAAAAGAGTAAATAACATGGCCTTTCCGGAAGAAATCCGCCGTCGCATTATCGATCTGGAAGTTGAGCATCGCGACTTGGACGTTGTCATCGATTTGCTGACGCACGACATCCATCGAGACGAACTGCAATTGCGTCGCCTCAAAAAACGCAAGTTGCAGTTGAAAGATCACATTACTTTACTCAAGATGCAATTAGTGCCGGACATTCCTGCCTGATACGCGCGCTTGACCTCGCGCTTCACCCTGACCACATACCGTTTTGACCGACCTATCCGCTCCAACGCCGGTATCCGGCACGCATGATAACGACATTGATCATCTGTTTGGCGAACGCGGTCCGCTAAGCATGGCAATCGGCGGGTTTCGCCCCCGTCGGTCGCAGACCGAAATGGCGAAGGCCATCGCGCACGCAATTGCGGAGCGCAGCACGCTCATTGCCGAAGCGGGTACCGGGACCGGCAAAACCTTTGCCTACCTCATTCCCGCCCTTATGTGGGGAGGCAAGGTCGTGATCTCGACCGGCACCAAGAATCTGCAGGATCAGCTGTATCTGCGTGACATTCCCACGGTGCGCAAGGCTCTCAACATGCCCGTCTCGGTTGCGCTGCTTAAGGGCAGGGCAAACTATGTCTGCCATTTCCACCTGGAGCGAACCCTGCAAAATGGCCGATTGACCTCCCGTGACGACGTAGGGTATCTCCGGGAGATTTCGCGGTTCATGAAGACGACGTCGTCTGGCGATAAGGCGGAGCTATCGAAGGTGCCGGAATCGGCGCCGGTGTGGAATTTGGTGACATCGACACGCGACACCTGCCTCGGGGCGGAATGTCAGTATTACCAGGATTGCTTCGTGATGAAAGCGCGCAAGGAAGCGCAGCAGGCCGAAGTGGTCGTGGTAAACCATCACTTGTTCTTCGCCGATGTGGCGCTCAAGGATACCGGCGTTG
The DNA here is from genome assembly GCF_035944575.1 of Noviherbaspirillum sp. Classification (GTDB taxonomy): domain Bacteria; phylum Pseudomonadota; class Gammaproteobacteria; order Burkholderiales; family Burkholderiaceae_D; genus Noviherbaspirillum. The sequence continues at coordinate 11,671 of NZ_DASZBA010000236.1, read as the reverse complement.
CTGAATTGCTGCCGTCCGCCAACACCATCATTTTCGACGAGGCGCACCAGTTGCCGGAAACCGCGACGCTTTTTTTCGGCGAGACGGTATCGACCTCGCAGGTACTCGAACTTTGCCGGGATGTCCTTGCCGAAGGTCTCGCGCATGCACGCGATGGGGCGGAATGGCCCAAAGTCGTTTTGCCTGTGGAGCGTGCCGCGCGGGACCTTCGGCTTGCCTTCCCCCAGGATATCGTCAGGCTTGCCGTCGGCCAGATCGCGCCCTCCAGTCCATTCTTTCCTGCGCTCGAAACGCTCAAGGAAGAACTGCAGAACATGTCGGATACGCTGGAAACGCAAGCGGAACGTGCCGAAACCATAGAACAGTGCCGCACCCGGGCGGTCGAGCTTGGAATGAAGCTTGCGGCGTGGAACACGGCGGACAGCGTGAAGGAGGGGCAGGAGCGCGTTTTGTGGGTCGAGGCATTTTCCTCGTCACTGCATCTGCATCAGACGCCGTTATCGATTGCACCGGTTTTCAGCAAGCAGCGCGAGGGGACGCCGCGCGCATGGATTTTCACGTCCGCGACTCTGGCGGTAAAAAACGATTTCAATCACTACGCATCGCAGATGGGGCTATGGAACGAGCCGGCGCGATCCTGGCCCAGTCCATTCAATTATGAACAGCAAGGCCTGCTTTATGTGCCAGAGCAGCTTCCTCAACCAAATTCGCCCGACTACACCGATGCGGTGATCGATGCCGCATTACCGATGATCGAAGCCGCTGGCGGACGGACTTTTCTGCTATGCACCACGATTCGGGCCGTCAATCGCGCTGCGGAGCGGCTGAGGGAAGAGTTCGCCCGACGGAATCTGCCGTTCCCGTTGATGGTGCAGGGCGAAGCGGGCCGCACGGAATTGCTCGACCGGTTCCGCGCCGCCGGCAACGCGGTACTGATCGGTAGCCAAAGTTTTTGGGAGGGGGTGGATGTGCGCGGCGAAGCGTTATCGCTGGTGGTGATCGACAAACTGCCGTTCTCTCCGCCCGACGATCCCGTCCTGGCGGCGCGCATCGAAGCATTGGAACGCAAAGGCTTGAACGGATTCGTCCATCATCAATTACCGGAAGCGATCATTAATTTGAAACAGGGGGCCGGCAGGTTGATCAGGGATGAAACCGACCGCGGCGTCCTGATGATCTGCGACCCGCGCCTGATATCGAAACCATACGGCAGGCGCATCTGGCAGAGCCTGCCATCCTTCAAGCGGACGCGTGACGCCGAGGTGGCTCGTGCGTTCTTTGCGCCCGCACCCATGCCCGAAGTCCAGCCGGAACTGGCCCCTGAAGTAACGGGCTGACCACCGCTCGGGTATGTGCGAACGACAGTCAGGCAGATCCGACAGCGTTACTTCTGCGGCTGAATGACGACCTTGCCGGTCACTTTGCGCGCAGCCATGTCGTTGAGCGCCTGGGCGGTATCCGCCAAGGCGTAGCGCCCCGAAATGTGCGGTTTGATTTTGCCTTCAGCCATCCAGCCCATCAACTCCCGCATGGCGGCAGCATTGGCTTTCGGCTCCCGGCGCGCAAATTCGCCCCAGAATACGCCGACGATGGAAGCGCCTTTCAACAGCGTCAGGTTAAGTGGAAGCTTCGGAATCTCGCCATTGGCAAAGCCGATGACCAGATAGCGGCCGCGCCAGCCAATGGACCGGAAGGCGGGTTCGGCATAAATGCCTCCAACCGGGTCATAAATCACGTCAGGTCCTTTGCCGCCGGTTGTCGCCTTGATGGCTTCCCGCAGATCCTGTGTGGTGTAGTTGATGACATCGTCGGCACCATGCTCCTTGCAGACAGCCAGTTTTTCGTCCGTCGACGCTGCGGCAATCACTCGCGCGCCCAAGGCCTTGCCAATTTCGATTGCCGCAAGCCCGACACCGCCAGCCGCGCCCAGCACCAGCATGGTTTCGCCTGCCTTCAACTGCGCACGGTCCACGACCGCATGATGTGACGTTCCATAAGTAAGCGTCACCGCGGCAGCGGTGTCGAAGTCCAGTCCCGGTGGCATGGGCATGGCCGCCTGCGCTGGTACTGCGATCTGCTGTGCGAATGCGCCCTGGCTGACGAACGCGAGCACCTTGTCGCCAACCTTGTGCTGCGTTACTCCTTCGCCGACAGCGCGCACGATACCGGCAAGTTCACTTCCAGGGGTGAATGGCAATTCAGGCTTGAACTGGTATTTGTTTTGGATGATCAGGACGTCAGGGAAATTGACGCCGGCGGCTTGCACATCGATCGCGATCTGTCCGGCGCCGGGAGTCACCTCCGGCAAATCCTCTACAACTAACGTGTCTGGAAGTCCCCAAGATTTGCAGAGGATGGCTTTCATGCTGTCTCCTTGAAATTGTAAAAAAGAACGATCGTTTTATTCTAGGCTTATGCGGAAAAATGTCAACACATGGCAGAGTGCGATAGATTCCATCGGGTAAAATCGTCGCATGAATATTCTCATTAGTAACGACGACGGATATCTCGCCCCGGGCGTTGTCGCGCTTGCCAATGCGCTCAGGCCGATTGCGGAAATCGTCGTGGTATCGCCTGACAGTAATCGTTCGGGAAGTTCGAATTCTTTGACGCTTGATCGCCCACTATCGGTGTACCGGGCCGAGAACGGTTTTTATTTCATCAACGGCACGCCGTCGGACTGTGTGCACATTGCCCTCACAGGCGGGCTTTCCTTCAAACCCGATCTGGTCGTTTCCGGTATCAATCAAGGGCAGAACATGGGAGACGATACCTTGTACTCGGGCACGGTTGCTGCGGCGACGGAAGGATTTCTTTTCGGGATTCCGGCCATTGCATTTTCTCAGGTGGAAAAAGGATGGGCGCATCTGGATTCCGCCGCCAGGATAGCGCGGGAAGTCGTGGAGCGTCACTTCGCAAAACTGCCGATGCCCTACCTGTTGAACGTCAATATACCCAATCTTCCCTATGACGAATTGAAAGGCATCAAAGCGACACGGTTGGGCAAACGACATCAATCGGAGCCCGTGATCAAAATGCTCGATCCGCATGGCCGTGAAATTTTCTGGATCGGCCTGGCCGGCAAGGAGAAAGACGCTGCCGAGGGTACTGATTTCCATGCAGTGGCCAACGGTTTTGTTTCGATTACGCCGCTGCGGATAGATTTGACGCATGCCGAACAGCTCGATGCACTCAAGGAGTGCTTGCTGTGAGCGAAAAGGACAAACGGTTTCCGCTGCCACTGGCATCGGTTGTCGACAGTCCGTCGAGAGCGAGTCGTGCGCAGCCGTCGTCCGTAATCAAGGTCGCAACGCCGCAAACCGCCACGAGAAATGCCGCCCTGAATCAGCAGCACAATCAGGCTCGTACCGCCGCGCTTGCCGACATTCCCGGCCGCGCTCTGCCGAAAACCGGTTCGGCATCCGCTCAATCGTCGATCAGGCAGGATGTATCCCGTGCATCCGAATCCGTCCGCCATGCCATGGCCGCCCGCATCGCCAAGCAGGGGGTGAGGGATGCAAAGGTACTGGCTGCGATGCAGACCGTACCTCGTCACATGTTCATCGAGCAGGGGTTGTCCAGCCAGGCTTACATCGACGCATCTCTGCCGATCGGCCATCACCAGACGATTTCGCAGCCCTACATCGTTGCCCGGATGATAGAGGTCATGCGGGATAACGCCAATGCCGGGAAGCTCGACCGCGTCCTTGAAATCGGGACCGGATGCGGTTATCAGGCTGCCGTTCTGTCCTTGGTCGCCAAGGAAGTGTATTCAATTGAACGAATCAAGCCGTTACATGAACTGGCGAAGTCCAATCTGCGCCCTCTGCGGATTGCCAATATCCGCTTGCATTATGGAGATGGTATGCTTGGTCTCCCGCAAGCCGCGCCGTTCGACGGTATCATTTTGGCAGCGGCTGGCCTGGAAGTGCCGCCGGCATTGCTGGAGCAGCTCTGTATCGGCGGCCGGCTGGTGGCGCCCGTCGGGGACCGCCACCAGGTATTGCAGTTGATCGAACGGATAGGCAAATTCGAATGGACTAATACGACGCTAGAAGCGTGCCATTTCGTCCCCCTGCGTCCGGGCATAGTCTGATTCCATTATCAACGAATACCCCTAACGACTGCGCAGCACAGTAATTGATTGTATGAGAATGATAAACATACGCGTTGTATTCCTCGCGATATTGCCTCTCCTTGTTGCATCGTGCGGCATCGCCCCCCGTTCCGCCCCAGTGGTAGAGCGGCCTGCGCCAGCCAAGCCGCCGGAGCCGCCGAAATCCGCGGTCGCGCCTGTGCCTGCCCCCGTGCCGCCGAAGCAGGTCGATAGTCGTGGCTTTTACACCGTAAAGCGGGGCGATACGCTCCTGCAAATTGCACTGGAGTTTGGTCAGAATTATCGCGACCTGGTGGCGTGGAACGATCTCGCCAATCCCAATGACATCAAGGTCGACCAGGTACTGCGCGTGCTGCCGCCGGAAGGCGGCTCGGCATCGCAGACCGGCAGTGTCGCGGCGAACCCGGGCGTGGACGCAAGGCCATTGGGAGGGGCCAATTCATCGGCCACCCAGAAAGCCGGACCACGCGGCGAAAAGCGCCCATATTCTGAAGGCACGCTGGCTGAAATGCAGAAGCCGGATGCGCCTGTCCCGGGCGCAAATCAGGTCGCTTCCGTGCCGTCCGTTCCGTCCAAGCCGGAGCCGCCAAAAATATCGGATGCGCGTCCGGCAGAAAAGCCGCCTGAGGTGGCGAATGGCGCGAATCCTGACGACGATGCGGTTTCGTGGGTGTGGCCGGCGGAAGGCAAGGTAATCACAAGCTTTAGTGCGGGCAAGAAGGGCATCGACATTGCCGGCAAGCTCGGTCAGCCGGTGTACGCGGCAGGAGCAGGAAAGGTCCTGTATGCTGGTAGCGGTATTCGCGGCTACGGGAACCTCGTGATCTTGAAACACACCAACAATCTGCTTTCGGCCTACGCACACAACAAAACCATCTTCGTAAAAGAAGATCAAACTGTTAACAAAGGCCAAAAGATTGCCGAGATGGGAAATTCCGATTCCGATGCCGTCAAGCTTCACTTCGAAATTCGCCAGCAAGGTAAGCCCGTCGACCCTTCGAAATTTTTGCCGACCCGCTAAATGACACGCAACCCGCATGATCCGCTAGACTACGACGCACCATCGAATGATCCGGCGGACGACGGATCATTCGGAAGCGGCGATGACGGCGAAAGCCTGTCGCCGGAAGGTATTGAAGGGGTTGATCGCGTTGACGGAGAAAGTCCCGTCGCAGCCGATCCGGTAGAAGAGTTGAAGACAGTGCTGGCAGCGGAACTGTCGACCGACACCACGCAGCACTATCTGAATCAGATCGGTGCCCGGCCTCTACTGACCGTTGCCGAGGAAGTCCACTACGCGACGCTCGCCAAGCAAGGTAATTTTGAGGCTCGACAAAAGATGATCGAGCACAACCTGCGACTGGTCGTCTCCATTGCCAAGCATTACATCAATCGAGGTGTCGTGCTGCTGGACTTGATCGAGGAAGGCAATCTCGGCTTGATGCGGGCTATCGATAAATTCGAACCGGAGCGCGGTTTCCGCTTTTCCACTTATGCAACCTGGTGGATTCGCCAAAGCATCGAACGCGCAATCATGAACCAGGCGCGCACCGTCCGACTGCCCGTGCATATGGTCCGGGAACTGAACCAGATTCTTCGCGCGAAATATCACCTGGAAGCACAGCATCACGACGGCAAGGATGCAAGCGCCGAGGATATTGCGCATCTGGTGGATCGCGCTGTGGAAGACGTGCAGGACATCCTGGCCTTGTCCGAACATGCCACCTCGCTTGACGCGCCGCTCGACAATGACCCCCAGGCCAGCCTGATGGACATGCTGCCGGGCGATTCTGCCGACGGCCCGGATTCTCGTGCCGAGCATCACGAAATGACTGTTTTGGTGCGCGATTGGCTCAAGAAACTGCCGGACAAGCAGCGCATCGTTATTGTCCGGCGTTTTGGTCTGGATAACGACGACCCGGCAACGCTGGAGGAATTGGCATCGGAAATGAGTGTTACGCGGGAACGAGTGCGCCAGATCCAGCAGGAGGCATTGGCCAAACTTAAGCGGGCGCTGACCGCACGCGGCGTTGGCAAGGATGCGTTGTTGTGATCCCGGTTCTGGTATTTGACATCGAGACGATTCCCGATGTGCGTGGCTTGCGCGTGCTTCATGATCATCCTGCGTCGATGACCGATGCCGAGGTCGCCGCGTCCGCGTTCGCCGCACGGCGTGAAAAGACCGGGTCCGATTTTCTGCAACATCATTTACATAAAGTCGCCGCCATATCCTGTGTTTTCCGGGACGATGACGGTTTTCGCGTAAAGTCGCTCGGCTCGCTTGACGACGCCGAGCCCAAGCTTATCCAGGATTTTTTCCGGGTTATCGATAAGTACACCCCTCAACTGATCTCCTGGAACGGTGGTGGATTCGATCTTCCAGTGCTCCACTATCGCGCAATGATCAGCGGCGTCGCCGCTTCCCGGTATTGGGAAATGGGCGACGAAGATCGTGACTTCAAGTGGAACAATTACCTCAGTCGTTACCATACCCGGCATATGGACCTGATGGATCTTCTGGCACTATATACCGGCCGGGCGAATGCGCCGCTGGATGATCTGGCTAAACTGTGCGGTTTTCCAGGCAAGATGGGGGTCGATGGATCGCAAGTCTGGAACTTGTTCCAGGAGGGCCGTCTGAAGGAAATCCGTGACTATTGCGAAACAGATGTCGTCAATACTTATCTGGTCTACTGCCGCTTCCAACTGATGCGAGGCATCGTCACTCTGGCTGAATACGAGGAAGAAGTATCACTCGTCCGGAAGGCGCTCTCGGTGCTCGACGGAGCACACTGGAGAGAGTATCTTTCGGCGTGGCGCTGAATTGCCCATTTCGCGCCTTCTTTAAAAATCCTTTATTTTTGGACTGGACGCCTTTTCCTGGCATGTCCTTTCAACCGCAATGCAGCACAATCTCATCGATATCGAATCCCTAGACATGGAAGGCCGCGGCGTCGGCCATCTGAAAAACGAAGACGGCACACCCGGTAAGGTCATATTCGTTGAAGGCGCCTTGCCCGGCGAACGGGTAGGCTTTCAATCCTTTCGGCGGAAGCCGAAATGGGAGGCGGCGACACTTACCGAGCTGCATAAAGAGTCGGCAATGCGCGTCGAGCCGAAATGCATCCATTTCGGCACCTGCGGTGGTTGTGCCATGCAGCATCTGGACCCTGCGGCGCAGGTTGCCATCAAGCAGCGCGTGCTTGAGGATAACCTCTGGCATTTGGCGAAGGTGCGCGCAGAAACCATGTTGAGGCCAATCTATGGGCCGGTATGGGGTTATCGTTACCGGGCCAGGCTGTCGGCAAGGAACGTCAAGAAAAAAGGCGGCGTGCTCGTAGGATTCCACGAGCGAAAATCGTCTTATGTGGCCGACATGGATAGTTGCGATATTCTGCCTCCGCATGTGTCGGCAATGCTTGTGCCGCTTCGTCGGCTGATTGAATCTTTGTCAATTTTCGAGCAAATGCCGCAGATCGAACTTGCAGTAGGCGAAGATGTTACTGCGCTTGTCATGCGCAATATGGCGCCATTGACTCAGGATGATGAAAGCAAACTAAAGGCCTTTGCAGACCAATACCGGGTCCAGTGGTGGTTGCAGCCTAAGGGGCCGGACACGGTGTACCCGTTTTATCCAACCGATGTCCAGCTGCATTATGTGTTACCTGAATTCGGCGTCAAAATGCCGTTCAAGCCAACTGACTTCACCCAGGTAAATCATCACATCAACCGGGTTCTTGTCGCCCGCGCGCTCCGGCTGCTTGATATTCAGCCAAACGATCGCGTCGCAGACTTGTTTTGCGGATTAGGTAACTTCACCTTGCCCATCGCCACCCAGGCGCGGGAAGTCGTCGGTATCGAGGGTAGTGCGACGCTGAATCAGCGGGCGCTTGACAACGCGACGGCAAACGGCCTGGCCGATAAAACCACGTTTTATTGTCGCAACTTGTTTGAAGCGACCACCGAGGACCTGCTTGCACTGGGCAAATTCGATCGGATGCTGATTGATCCACCTCGGGAGGGGGCGATTGCCGTTTGTCAGTCCATTGTCGGGCTTGGTGAAAGTCATCCAGATTTCAAGCCGTCGCGAATTGTTTATGTGTCCTGCAATCCATCGACCCTCGCGCGCGATGCAGGTCTGCTCGTGCATCAGGGAGGTTATGTTCTGAAGCAGGCAGGGGTGGTCAACATGTTTCCGCACACGGCGCACGTAGAGTCGATGGCGGTGTTTGATTTGCCGGAGGCGCAGCACGAGGCGTAATGGAAAAAGAAAAAGCCGACCATCTGGCCGGCTTCAATTTACCTCTGAGTTCCCTTAATGGTGGAACCTATTGGTTACCATCAATCGCGTTCACCGCCAGCGATGCCAAGCAGTGCGAGCAGGTTGGTGAAAATATTGTAGACATCCAGATAGATCGCCAGCGTGGCGGAGATGTAATTGGTTTCTCCACCGTTGATGATCCTTTGTACGTCATACAGAATGTACGCAGAAAAAATGGCAATCGCAATCACCGAAATCGCCAGATAAAGTGCCGGAATCTGCAGGAAGATATTGGCAACCGCAGCGACAATCAGTACCAGCACGCCGACGAACAGCCATTTGCCCAGGCCGGAGAAATCACGCTTGGATACAGTTGCGATGGTGGCCATGACGGCAAAAATGCTTGCAGTGCCACCGAATGCCGTCATGATGAGTGATGGGCCGTTTGAAAAACCGAGTGTATAACCTATCAGCCGGGACAGCATCAGCCCCATGAAAAAGGTGAAGCCAAGAAGGATGGCAACCCCCAGGCCGGAATTCTTGGTTCTTTCGATCGCATAAAAGAAGCCGAATGCAATTGCCAGAAACAGCATAAACCCGATTAGCGGGCTTCCCGAAAAGAACGAAAAATTGAACTGAACGCCAACCCATGCTCCCAGCACCGTTGGAATCATGGAAATCGCAAGCAGCCAGTAGGTATTGCGCAAGACGCGGTTCCGTACCGCCAAAGCCTCGCCGGTCGGACTGTAACTATGTTGAAGATGATGTTCCATATTGCCTCCGGTTACATTGCAAAAGTGACAGCGTGAAGTAGCATACCATGCATGGCAGATGTTAAATAAGATTCCCGGACCGGCGCGAAGTTCTTTATTTTGCAAGGGCCATGCCCCGCAAATAAGGGGGTGGACAGGGGTTTCATGCTAAAATCTAAGGTTGGTTGATTTCGTATTTAATATTCTTAACCCTTTCTTTTTATTGGAGTTTTTACAGATGGCAATCGAACGCACCCTGTCGATTATCAAACCGGACGCAGTCGCAAAAAACGTAATCGGTCAGATTTATACCCGCTTTGAAAACGCTGGCCTGAAAATCGTCGCCGCTCGTATGGCGCAATTGTCTCGTGCGGAAGCAGAAGGCTTCTATGCCGTACACCGCGAGCGTCCGTTCTTCAAGGACCTGGTCGATTTCATGATTTCGGGTCCCGTCATGGTGCAAGTGCTCGAGGGTGAAGGCGCGATTGCCAAGAATCGTGAACTGATGGGGGCCACAGATCCGAAGAAGGCCGACAAAGGCACAATTCGTGCGGATTTCGCGGATTCCATCGATGCCAATGCCGTGCATGGTTCCGATGCTGCTGAAACTGCGCAAGTGGAAATTGCCTACTTTTTCCCGGCACTGAACGTTTTCTCTCGGTAATATAAAACCCGTTCGCGTCAAGATGCTGATCGACGCGAACGTAGCTAATTCAATTCCCATGACGGACCTTACTAACCTGCTCGATCTGGACCCTGCACAACTCGTTGCCTATTGCGCCGAGTTGGGCGAGAAACCATTCCGTGCCAAGCAATTGCAGCGCTGGATTCACCAGTTTGGCGCTAGCGATTTCGACGCAATGACGGATTTGGCGAAGTCGCTGCGGGAGAAGCTGAAATCGCGTGCGTTCGTTGGTGCGCCGTCCGTCATCAGCGACCACACCTCAGCTGACGGTACGAGGAAGTGGCTGCTGGATGTGGGGCAGGGGAATGCGGTCGAGACCGTGTTCATCCCTGAAGAAAACCGTGGCACCCTTTGCATATCCACCCAGGCTGGCTGCGCCGTGAATTGCCGTTTCTGCTCGACAGGCAAGCAGGGTTTCAACCGCAATCTGTCCGTCGGCGAAATTATCGGCCAGCTATGGATGGCCGAGTTCGAACTGCGTAAAACAAAAGGCATTGAGCCGGGCCCGAAAGGTGAACGGCAGATCACCAATGTCGTGATGATGGGCATGGGTGAGCCGCTGCTGAATTTCGAACCGACGGTCACCGCGATGAAGCTCATGCTGGATGACAACGCTTATGGCTTGTCGCGTCGCCGCGTCACCCTGTCGACGAGCGGTGTGGTGCCGATGATCGACAAGCTTGCGCACGAATGTGCCGTCGCGCTGGCGGTATCCTTGCACGCTTCAAACGACAGCTTGAGGGATGGTCTAGTCCCGTTGAACAAGAAATATCCATTGGCTGAGCTGATGGCGGCATGCAAGCGCTATTTGGAATTTGCGCCGCGCGACTTCATTACGTTCGAGTATTGCATGCTGGATGGGGTCAATGACAGCGACGTTCATGCGCGTGAACTGGTGGCCCTGGTGCAGAATCGTGCCAATCCCGTGCCTTGCAAGTTCAACCTGATTCCATTCAACCCGTTCCCCGAGTCAGGTCTGACCCGCTCCAATAATGCGCGCATCAAGGCATTTGCACAGGTGTTGATGGATGCCGGCATCGTCACCACGATCCGCAAGACTCGTGGCGATGACATTGATGCGGCATGTGGCCAGTTGGCTGGTGAGGTCCAGGATCGGACCCGCGTGCAGGAGCGGATGCAGAAAATGGCGGAGTACCAGAAAAAATTTGGCGCGAATTTCGGTCGTATCGTCGAGGTGCGGTCGTGATCGCAAAGTGGCAAGGCGCTTTTGTAGCCGCGCTCGCGGCGACCGCGCTGCTTGCTGGCTGCGCCTCGGGTCCCATGGAGTTGAACGAGGAACTCAAAACGAGTTCGGATCAGAGCGAAGATCAAAAGCGTGCCCGCATACGACTGCAACTGGCCATTGGTTACTATGAACAGCGACAAATGAACGTCGCTCTGGATGAAATCAAGCGGGCATTGCAGGCAGACCCAAATCTGGCAGATGCGTACAGCGTACGTGGCCTGATTTACATGGACATGGGCGAGAATCGCTTGGCGGAAGACAATTTCCTTCAATCAATCAAACTCGCTCCGTCCAATCCCGACCTCACAAACAACTACGGTTGGTTCCTTTGCCAGACCGGACGTGAGCGGCAGGCGATGAGTTATTTCGAGTCTGCGCTCAATAATCGTACCTACCAATCCCCGGCAAAAGCGCTCAACAACGCCGGCGTTTGCAGCGTCAAGGTCAAGGACCTGGCGGCTGCCGAGCGGTATTTCATCAGGGCGTTCCAGTTCGAGCCGGGCAATCCATTGACGAATGCCCACCTCGCAAAACTGCATTACGACAAGAAAGACTACGAGCGCGCCCGTTTTTACATCGGCCGGGTCATGAAGGCGGACATCATGACGGC
>NZ_DASZBA010000235.1:0-58629 GCF_035944575.1 Noviherbaspirillum sp. | reverse complement strand
AGCGCCCACACTTATCGGCTGTTAATTTTTAAAGAACTGCCTGCCCGCACCGTGCCTGTCGCACCGCACTCACCGTTAAAGCGTCTTGTTTAACAGCAGCAGAGAAACGAGATTATGAACCATCCTTCGCTTCGCGTCAAGTATTTTTTACTTCAACTTGCTCGCCTAACCTCTTCTTTTTACTGGATTTTTTGCAATTCCAGCGTTCTTGCTGCCATCTGCATCTCGAGCAGCAAAGAGGCGAGATTATGGGAGATTTTCCGAGGCGCGTCAACTGTTTCTTTCCTTTGAACGAAACATCTCAGCCGTTCTTAAAGTTGGGAGGGCGCTTCTCTAGAAAAGCCGCCATACCTTCTTTCTGATCCTCAGTTGCAAATGTGGCATGGAAAAGCCGGCGCTCGAAATGAATGCCGTCTGTTAACGTCGTTTCGTACGCTCGGTTTATCGACTCTTTGATCATCATCGTGATTGGGAGGGACATTGCGGAAATGATTTTTGCTGCCTCCAAAGCTTCGTCAAGCATCTTGCTAGCGGGAACGACGCGGGAGACCAAACCGCTTCGCTCCGCCTCGGCGGCGTCCATCATTCTTCCTGTCAGGCACATATCCATTGCTTTGGATTTCGAAATCGATCTCGGCAACCTTTGCGTACCGCCAGCACCAGGCATCGTACCTATCTTGACCTCGGGCTGCCCGAACTTCGCCGTGTCGGCTGCGATAATGAAGTCGCACATCATGGCGAGCTCGCAGCCACCTCCGAGCGCATAGCCCGCCACCGCTGCAATTACAGGCTTTCTTACGCGACGAATATGTTCCCAGTTCCGGCCTATGTATTCATCTTTGTACACTTTCATGTAGCTGTAATTGGCCATTGCCCGAATATCAGCGCCGGCAGCAAATGCTTTTTCGGATCCCGTGATAACAATGCAGCCTATGTTTTCATCGGCATCGAACTGCAATAACGCCGCCCCCAACTCATCCATCATCTGGTCATTCAAGGCATTCAGCGCCTCCGGCCTATTCAGCCGGATCAGGCCAACTTTGCCTAGTGTTTCCACCAGTATATTTTGATAGTCCATCTTTACACCCTTAATTAAGATGCTTCGAATTGTAGGCTCCAGGTCCTGGAAGCCCGGATTAATTGAATATGGTGATCTACTTTCCTGCCTTGCCTGCTGTATATGGCAGGGGCATGTGCTTCGGCAAGAGAACCCACATCGCTCCCCGTTGCTTCATTTTGCCAGCAAGCTCGCCGGCTTCTGCACCGAAGCCCCAAAAGAAGTCCGCGCGGACCGCTCCCTTGATCGCGCCGCCGGTATCCTGCGCCAACATTAAACGTTGCAATGGCACGTCCTTATTTGGACGGGTCGTTGCCAGGTAAACCGGCACACCAAGTGGTATGAAGCTGGCATCGACAGCAATGGACCGTTGGGGTGTTAACGGCACACCGAGCGATCCTTTCGGACCCTTGGAATGATCGAGCAGCTTTTCTTCCCTGAAGAAAACGTAGCTTGGATTCGCATTTAACAACTCCTGGCGTCGCGACGGGTTCGCTGCGTACCATGCCTTGATGCTTTGAGCCGATGCCTGCTCAAGCGTCATCTCTCCCTTGTCGACGAGATATCGACCAATCGATTTGTAGGGATGCCCGTTCTGATCGGCATAGGCAATTCGGACTACCTCTTTGGTGTCCGCAAGTTGTACCCGCCCCGACCCTTGCACCTGGAGAAAAAAAGCTTCGATCGGGTCATCGACCCATAACAGCTCCTTGCCTGCCAGTGCGCCGGATTGCATCATCTCCGCGCGAGATGGATAAGGGACCACCTTGCTGCCGACAAGACGCCCTTTCAAACGCATGTTCTTCAGGTCCGGATAGACGGACGTCAGATCAACTGTCAGCAAGTCATCAGGCGTACGATGCAACGGGGTTTGATACACCCCGCCCCGCTTGCGGGCTCCACGTAACAGCGGTTCATAGTAGCCGGTTACCAAACCGGCATCCGATCCATCCGCACCGCTCACTTTATGCGGAGTAAAAAAGGATTCGAAGAAGAGCCGCACACCTTTTTCATGGCGTGCATCAACATCGCGCGCAATGCTGCAAGGCTCTTTCCATTCCACTTTCTTGACCAGCACCTCGCAGGATGCAAGGAAAGCCGGCCATGCCTCGCGAAGATCATCCGTAGCCCATCCCGGCAAGTCGGAAAATGATGCCGGAAGAAAGACTTCCTTGGATTTCTCGGCAGGAGCAGGAGGCGGCGTGGTACGGACAGGTGCTTGGGGTACCTGGGAAACCTGCGGCGCCTGTTGCTGAGGGGGATATGTCGTGCAAGCACAGATGCCCAGCACGACGGATGCGAGTAAACTAGTACGTTTGATTGACATCGAAGGTTATTACCATGTGGCTGTTGATGCTTGAGGCAGGCGTCGCATTATTCTTGTTGGTGTTTATCGTATGGTGGACGATGTTCTCAGGACGAAAACCCGAGTCGCCGCCGCAGGAAAAACAGCCTCCGAAGGATGATGCACAGCATTGAATCTAATGCAGTGTCCGCGGCAGGGTCAATATGAACTCGGGGATCTCGGCATCGAATTGCTGGCCATCCTCGGCGACACAAAAATATTTACCCGCCATTGACCCATCCGGTGTGGCCAGCGATGTACCGCTGGTGTATTCGAATTGCTCTCCTGGCTGAAGCAGAGGCTGATGCCCGGTTACGCCAAGGCCCCGAACTTCTTCCACCCGGTTGTTGCCGTCAATAATTACCCAATGCCGGGAAATAAGTTGGGCTGCAATCCGCCCGGTATTTTTTATTGTTACGGTGTAGGCAAAAACATAATTTGAGCGCTCCGGCTCGGATTGCTCAGCCAGATATCGGGTCTTGACGGAGACGGTAAACTCGTAAGCAGCCATGTAAATTCCTGATGTTTCATGCGGTCGATCGCTTCAAGGCAGACATTCGACCCGAAATCCTGCAGGGGCGCAAGACTTTCAGTGTGCTCAACCGGGTAAAATACCCGTTCTTCATTATTGCAATTTCCCATGTCCGACTATCGTATCGCTCCCAGCATCCTGTCCGCCGACTTTGCCCGCCTCGGTGAAGAAGTCCGCAATGTCGTCACGGCAGGCGCGGATATCATCCATTTCGACGTGATGGATAATCATTACGTCCCCAACCTCACGATCGGCCCCTTGGTATGCGAAGCGATTCGCCCGCATGTCCAGGTGCCAATCGACGTCCATCTGATGGTGAAGCCGGTGGACAGGATCGTGCCGGATTTCGCCAAGGCGGGTGCGAATATCATCACATTTCATCCAGAAGCATCGGAACATATCGACCGCACATTGCAACTGATCCGCGATAACGGCTGCAAGGCCGGACTGGTGTTCAACCCAGCCACGCCGTTGCATTATCTGGACCACGTGATGGACAAGATTGATATCGTCCTGATCATGTCGGTCAATCCCGGCTTCGGCGGCCAGTCATTCATTCCCGAGGCATTGAGGAAAATCGCCGCAGTGAAGAGGCGTATCGACGAATCCGGCCGCGACATCATGCTCGAGGTCGATGGTGGGATCAAAATCGAAAATATTGCAGAAGCGGCCCGCGCGGGCGCCGACACGTTCGTGGCAGGATCGGCAATCTTCGGCAAGCCCGATTACAAGACGGTGATCGATGCCATGCGGCAGCAGCTTGCGCAAGTATGAATGCACCTGACCGCATTGTATTGACGGGCATTCGCGCCGCGATCATCGATCTGGACGGCACCATGCTGCATACCGCTCCGGATTTTCATGTTGCTGTGAACCGGATGCGGGTCGACCTTCGCCTCCCTCCGCTGAACATCGTGACCATTACCGATTTTGTGGGCAAGGGTACGGAAAACCTGATTCGACGCGTCCTTGGCGTTGATTTCGATCCCGCTGGCGTGGAAGAGCATTTCCCTCAGGCTCTCGACGCTTATCTTCGCCATTATCATGAGATCAATGGTGATTATTCGACGAAGTATCCCGACGTAGAGGCAGGTCTGGCAGCATTGAAGGCCAAGGGCCTGCGTCTCGCATGCGTGACGAATAAGCCGATTGCCTTTGCTGTGCCGCTTCTGGAAAAAACGGCGTTGCGTCACTTTTTTGACGTGGTGTATGGCGGCGATTCTCTTCCGAGGAAAAAACCGGATCCCTATCCGTTCCAGCAGGTTTGCAGGGACTTCGATTTGCAGCCGCACCAGACGGTCGCCATCGGCGACTCGTCAAATGACGCGCAAGCGGCACGAGCGGCCGGGTGCAGGGTGCTGGCCGTGCCGTACGGGTACAACCATGGCCAATCTATACATGAAGTTGATTCGGATGGTATAGTTTCGACGCTGCTGGAAGCAGCCAACCTGATTTCCGCATAATCCTATCGTTATGTTTCTCGACAAAAAACGTGATCTGACATCGCCCGGCGCCTTTGAGGCCTGGCTGTGGCGACGCTGGCAATCCTGGGCTGAATAATCCCGATTGACCGCCGACCGCCATTGCCGGTCCGGCAACGTTTTTTGACTACCCCCTGCTATTGCCGCTCGTTCTACAATAGCGCCCGGAGAGAAACATGACTGAACTCGAATTCAAATCGCTGGCCACGCAAGGCTACAACCGTATTCCGCTGATCGCCGAAGCCTTTGCCGATCTCGAAACTCCCCTTACGCTGTACCTGAAACTGGCCCAGACCCAGAATGCAGGCAGGAATACGTTCCTGCTTGAGTCCGTGGTCGGCGGCGAGCGTTTCGGCCGCTATTCATTTATCGGCCTGCCTGCCTCCACACTCATGCGTAGCTTCGGCAGCCGTATCGAGGTGCTGAAGAACGGCGAGGTGATCGAAACGGCTGAAGGCAACCCGCTTGAATTCATTGCGCAATTCCAGTCCCGTTTCAAGGTTGCGCTTCGGCCCGGGATGCCGCGGTTTTGCGGCGGGCTCGCCGGTTACTTCGGCTACGACGCGGTACGTCACATCGAAAAGCGCCTGGCGCATACGGCGCCGAAAGACGATCTCGGCTTGCCTGACATCCAGCTGCTTCTGACCGAAGAACTGGCGGTCATCGACAATCTCTCCGGCAAGCTCTATCTCATCGTGTATGCCGATCCTTCCCAGCCCGAAGCCTATTCGAAAGCACGCCAGCGATTGAAGGATCTGCGCGCCATGCTGCGACGGGCGGTCGATGCGCCGGTGACTTCGGCGTCGGTGCGCACCGACTCGATCCGTGAATTCGGCAAGGAGGCCTATCTGGCCGCAGTGGCGCGCGCCAAGGAATACATCATGGCCGGCGACCTGATGCAGGTGCAGATCGGGCAGCGCATCAAGAAGCCGTACGTCGATTCACCGCTGTCCCTGTACCGGGCATTGCGATCGCTGAATCCTTCGCCATATATGTATTTCTACAATTTCGGTGACATGCAGATTGTCGGCGCGTCGCCGGAAATTCTGGTGCGCAATGAAACCCTGAGCGATGGCAACCGGAAGGTGACGATCCGCCCTCTCGCCGGGACCCGGCCGCGTGGTGCGACACCGGAGCGGGATGCGGAACTGGCCAGGGAACTGCTGGCCGACCCCAAGGAAGTTGCCGAGCATGTGATGCTTATCGACCTGGCGCGCAACGACATCGGCCGCATCGCCGATACCGGCAGCGTCAAGGTGACCGACAAGCTGGTCATCGAAAAGTACTCGCATGTGCAGCACATCGTTTCCAATGTTGAAGGCTTGCTCAAGCCCGGCTTGTCCAACCTCGATGTATTGAAGGCGACTTTCCCTGCCGGCACGCTGTCCGGTGCACCGAAGGTGCGTGCCATGGAACTCATTGATGAATTGGAACCGACCAAGCGCGGCATTTACGGCGGCGCCTGCGGCTATCTGTCGTTCGGCGGCGAGATGGATCTGGCGATCGCCATCCGCACCGGTGTGATCAAGGACGGCATGCTGCATGTGCAGGCGGCGGCCGGCATTGTTGCCGACTCGGTGCCGGAAATGGAATGGCAGGAAACCGAAAACAAGGCGCGCGCGGTGTTGCGCGCCGCCGAGCAAGTGCAAGACGGCCTGGATGGGGAGCTCTGACATGCTGCTGATGATTGATAACTACGACTCCTTCACCTATAACCTGGTGCAGTATTTCGGCGAACTCGGCGAAGACGTGCGCACGTTCCGCAACGACGAGATCACGCTGGAGCAGATCGAAGCGATGAAGCCGGACCGCATCTGCATTTCGCCTGGTCCTTGCACGCCGCATGAAGCAGGCGTGTCCGTACCGGTGCTGCAGCACTTCGCCGGCAAGACGCCGATACTCGGTGTCTGTCTCGGCCATCAGAGCATCGGCGCGGCTTTTGGCGGCAAGGTGGTGCGCGCCAAGCAGGTCATGCATGGCAAGACGTCGGTGATTGAACATACCGGCGCTGGCGTGTTCAAGCAGCTGCCGAGCCCCTACACCATCATCCGCTACCATTCGCTGGCGATCGAGCGCGAGTCGCTGCCGGACTGCCTGGAAGTAACGGCATGGACCGAAGACGGCGAGATTATGGGTGTGCGCCACAAGGAATTCGACGTGCAGGGCGTGCAATTCCATCCCGAATCGATTCTCTCGGAGCACGGCCACGCATTACTGAAAAACTTCCTGGCCGGTTGAGCCCTCGTCTAACGGAACACTTTTATGCCGATCACGCCACAACAAGCCCTCCTCCGCTGCATCGAGCATCGGGAAATCTTCCACGACGAGATGCTGTCGCTGTTCCGGAAAATCATGGGCGGTGAAATGTCGCCGGTCATGATTGCTGCGCTGACGATGGGATTGCGCGTCAAGAAGGAAACCATCGGCGAGATTGCCGCCGCGGCGCAGGTCATGCGGGAATTTGCCACGAAGGTGCCGCTGGCCGACACCAGCAACCTGCTCGATATCGTTGGCACCGGCGGCGATGGTGCGCATACCTTCAATATCTCAACCGCCTCGATGTTCGTCGCCGCAGCCGCCGGCGCCCGCGTCGCCAAGCATGGCGGCCGTAGCGTTTCCTCGTCGTCAGGCAGCGCCGACGTGCTGGAAGCGCTGGGCGCGAATATCAATCTGAAACCGGAGCACGTCGCCGAATCGATCGAACGCACCGGCATCGGCTTCATGTTCGCGCCGAATCATCACGCGGCCATGAAACATGCCGCACCAGTGCGCAAGGAGCTGGGCGTCCGCACGATTTTCAACATTCTCGGCCCCCTGACCAACCCGGCCGGCGCACCGAATATCCTGATGGGTGTATTCCATCCGGATCTGGTCGGCATCCAGATCCGTGTGCTCCAGCGCCTCGGCGCGCAGCACGCGCTCGTGGTGTGGGGACGGGACAACATGGATGAAGTATCGTTGGGTGCCGCCACCATGGTCGGCGAACTCGTTGACGGCGAAATCCGAGAGTATGAGATTCATCCGGAGGACTTCGGCCTGCAAATGGTCGCGAGCCGGAATCTGAAAGTCGCCGGGTCCGCCGAATCGAAGGAAAAGATCATCGAAGCCCTGAACGATACGCCGGGACCGGTGCGCGACATCGTCGTACTGAACGCGGGCACGGCGTTGTATGCGGCGGGCATCGCAACCACCATCGGCGACGGATTACTGAAAGCGCGCGCGGTGCTGGCTTCCGGCGCGGCGCGTTCCAAGCTTGAACAATTCGTGCAAGTCACCCAACAACTCGGCGCTTCCGCCTGATCGATCATGTCGGACATTCTGAACAAAATACTCGACGTCAAAGCGGAAGAAGTCGCGGCGGCCAAGAAACAGCGCGATCTTGCAAGCCTGCGGCGGGACGTGGAGGCTGACACGGAGGCACGGCAGGCATTGCGTGGATTCGAAGCAAGCCTGCGCGGCAAGATTGCCGCAGGCCATGCAGGCGTGATCGCGGAGGTCAAGAAAGCCTCGCCGTCGAAAGGCATATTGCGGCCGGACTTCCGCCCGGCCGACATAGCCGCCAGTTACGCCAACAGCGGCGCCGCATGCCTGTCCGTACTCACCGACGTACAGTTCTTCCAGGGGGCGCCGGACTACCTGAAGCAGGCCCGCGCCGCCTGCTCCATCCCTGTACTGCGCAAGGACTTCATCGTCGACCCGTACCAGATTTACGAGGCACGGTCTTGGGGCGCCGACTGCATTTTGCTGATCGTGTCAGCGCTCGATCATGGGCTGATGGCTGAACTCGAAGACTGCGCTCATTCGCTGGGCATGGGTGTGCTGGTCGAAGTACATGATGCGGACGAACTGACCGCGGCGCTGCGCTTGAAAACCGCCATGCTCGGCATCAACAACCGCAACCTGCGCACATTCGAGACATCGTTGCAGACCACGCTCGATCTGCTGCCGCGCATTCCCGACGAGAAGCTCGTCATCACCGAATCCGGCATCGCCAATAAAGACGATGTAAAAAGGATGCGCGACGCGGACGTGCACGCATTCCTTGTGGGCGAAGCTTTCATGCGCCAGCCTGATCCCGGCGCAGAACTGAAGCGATTGTTTTTTTAATTCATCCGGAATTGCGGCGACATTGCTTATGCAGTGTCGCTCGCCAATCCGCGCGCCGCGAGACCGAGCGCCAGCGCACCGAAGATGATCGCCAGCGCTTTGCCGGACACACGCTTTTCGAAGCCCGGCGTAAACCGCCTTGGGATCAGGTGGTAATCGGTGATGTACGCACCGGCGGCAACCAATGCGGCACCCATCAGTGGTTTGGCTACCGGCTTCGGCCAGCGCACTCCTGAATTCGTACCCGCAAACCACTTTTCATAGACCGCCGCCCACATGGTGGTGGCTGCATGATTCAGCAGAAATCCGGTGGCGGTGTACTTCATGGTCGCCGCATTCTGCAAGGCAGCCTGGTCACCCCAGACGATGTGGCTGGTTGCATTCAATGGTGCGGCATATGATCCGCTCTGGCGCTTGCCGGCCATCGAAGCAGCCAGCGCAGTCGCAACACCCGCCACAGTTCCGGAAATCAGTGCACGTTGGGCAAAGTTATTGGTTTTCTGCATCATGCATTCCTTTTAGAAACGAATTCAGTGGAGCTTTTTCAGCGCATCCGGCTTATGAGCAGCTTCGGCACCGGTCTTGTCGCTTGAGACGAGATATTGCGGATCGTCAGATGATGCGTTGACATGATGCCCCTTGATATCGGTCGGTTCAGTCAATTTTCTTATCACTGTTCCATGCACTGTTCCCTGCGCCGATTTCCACTGAACCTTGTCGCCTTTCTTGAATGATTCGCTCATTGGTCTTTCCTTGCGTTCGCTGGTAAAAGTAACAAAGCTTTGTATATGCTGCCTTTGATCGCAGCCGCCGACCTTCACCAATATGCTGAAAGTCGCTTCGTCGCAAAGAACATGCCACGCGATTCCACAGCAGGAAATGAATAGGAAGAGGAATGACAATGAAAGGATGCTCCACAAAATGCGGTAACCGTTATCAACGGCGCATTTTGCGGATGGGAAACACAAGGCTTATTTCAGCCACGCATCCCGTTTGCGTACCGCGAGTGCCGGCTTGGGTAGAATTTCGAACTTCACCTGCGGCGCATCGTCCGGCGCAAGCGTCACGGCAAAACTCATCAGTTCATCCCGCCGGAACACGTGGACCGTCACCACGTCTCCGATGGCGTAGCGTGACAGCAATCCGTCGAGGTTGGTCGGCGTGACGCGCAACCCATCCACCGCCACGAGAAGGTCGCCTGCGGACAGGCCGGCGCGATGCGCAGGGCCGCCTTCATACACATTGGCGAGCTTGCAGTCATTCGCTTCGCGGGTGGTGCGTGTACCTAAACCCGGCTTGGCATTCTTTCGGTTGTCGGTGGCCGTGATGCCGAAAGGTGCGAGCAGCTTGTCCAGCGGAATGTCTTCGGTGCCGCGAACGTACCGCTCGAACAGCTTTCGCAGCTTCAGCCCGGCAATCTCGTCAAATAATGCTTCTACCTCGGATTCCGAGATGCCGAACCCTTCTTTCCGCCCCTCGAAGAAGTCCTTTCCATATCGCTGCCACAACGCAAGCATGACGTCGTCCAGCGACCTCTTGCCGCCCGTTCCTTCACGGATGGTGAGGTCGAACGCCAATGCCACCAGCGAACCCTTGGCGTAATAACTGACCACCGAATTTGGTGCATTCTCGTCCTGCCGGTAGTACTTGACCCAGGCATCGAAGCTGGACTCGGCCACGCTTTGCTTGGTTCGCCCGCTGCCGCGCAGTACGCTGTTCGCGGTCTTCGCAACCAGCTTGCAATACTGCTGCTCATCGATCAGGCCGCTGCGCACCAGCATCAGGTCGTCGTAGTAGCTGGTGAAACCTTCGAACAGCCACAGCAACGGCGTGTAGGTTTCGCTGTTGAGGTTATACGGTGCAAAGGCCGCCGGCTTGATGCGCTTGACGTTCCAGGTATGAAAATACTCATGGCTGCACAAGCCGAGGAAGGTACGGTAGCCGTCGCTCATCTCCTTCTGTCCCTGGACAGGCAAATCATTGCGGGAACAGATCAATGCCGTTGATGCGCGATGCTCCAGCCCGCCATAGCCATCGCCCACCGCCAGCGTCATGAACACATAGCGCTCCATCGGCGCACGCCTGGTCTTCGGCTCGAACAATGCAATCTGCGCTTCGCAAACCTTTTTCAGATCCGCTGCAAGTCGGGCCATATCGAGCTTGGGCACTTGGCCGGTAATCACGATATCGTGCGGTACGCCATGGGCGGTGAAGGTGGCCAATGCGAACGATCCCATTTCAACCGGATGATCGATCAGTTCGTCGTAATTGTCGGCGGCATAGAGGCCGAATCCGTAGCGCCTGGCCTTCAGTTCGCGCAACGCGGTGGCGACGCGCCAGCTTTCGTACGCCGGGCCGGCGGGACGCTGGATATCGACGATGTGCGGCACGTCTTCCATGCCGTGCACGCGAAGAAAAACACTGGTGCCGTTGAAGAATCCATGCGTCTGGTCGAGGTGCGCGGCACGTACCGACAGATCCCATGCATACACCTCGTAATGCAGAACCACCGGTCCATCAGTGGGAGCGGCCCGCCAGGTATGCTTGTCCAGTTTTTCGAGCGCAATTTTCCTGCCGCCGGATTGCGCCTGGATGCGCACGATGTTGCGCGCAAATTCCCGGATCATGTAGCTGCCTGGAATCCAGGCCGGCAGCGAAAACAGCTGGCCTTCCGCGGCCGGGGCTTTCACGGTCAGGCTGACACCGAACAAATGGGCAGCCGGATCAATCGGGACAATCGTGTATTCAACAGTGTTTTTCATCCTATCCTCTAAAATTGGCAGCGACGACGGTCAGTGCCAGCATGGCCACCACAACGCAGGTCAGCAACAAGCGCAACGGCAAGAACCATTGCGGCATTCCGTACCAGGCAAACAATCGCTTATCAACCTGGTAGGCGGCGACAAAGCCGATCATCAGCATCGCGAAACCGTACCCCCCCATCATCGTGGCAAACCAGGCAATCAGGGAGGGCACCACGCTCCAGAGCAAGGCCCGGTTGGTCTGCCCGGCGGACAAACCTTGCGATGACATCGCAGCACCCCAGTGGATACCGCCGAGAAATGAAAGGATCGCAATGCCGTAGGCAAGCTGCCCCTTGATGAACGAGCCCAGCCAGTCCGGGTGCACCACCCAGCAGGCCAGCGCCAGGCCGACGAAGGGCAGCAGCCCCGCCAGGCTCAGCGCATGGGCGAATCGCTTGCTGATGAAGTGCGGGTTCATGAACGAGGAGTGGTTGGGACCATGCTTGATATGCCAGCCGTGGAAGCGGCCAGCGCCAGTTGCAAAGCGTATAGTGTAGCGGGAATGAACCAGCGGGTTCAGCCGCTGCGCCGCATGATCGAGTGGCGACGGGCGATATCTGCCACAGTGTCGATGTCGTCGTGAATACCGGGATCTTCCGTACTCACTTCAACGACCGGGTAATCACGCAACAGGTCGCGCGCACCCTTATCGCCTTTCAATGCCAGCAAGCGGGGCAAATGGCGGCGACTGAATGCTACCGGGTTACCGCGTCGCGCCTCGAATACAGGAACGGCGATATCCGCTCCGTCGGCAAGCGCATCAACCAGCGCTGCAATCGTGGCTGGCTGGACATAGGGCATGTCACCGAGGGAGATGACCCAGCCGTTGGCATCCGGGACCAGAGAAAGTCCGCAGGCAAGCGAAGCCGCCATGCCATCGTCCGCGGTTCGGCACTCGCCGACCTGACAACCGAGACGTCGCAGGCACTCTGCGACATCGTCGGCGCCTGGCCGTACGATCGCGAACACACGTGGAATCACGGAGCACAGATTTTTCGCGGCAAGCGCAACCACCGGTTCGCCGCCGGAAAGCGGCTGCAACAATTTGTTATGGATGCCTTCGGGATCGAAGCGCCGCCCCCTGCCGGCTGCAAGCAGGATGCCGGCGACGCCGATGGGAACGACTTTCCCGGTATTGAATTCCGCCGCCACTATAGGCGGCCTCAGGCGTTGACGTTGACCACCAACCGGCCCCGCACCTTGCCGGCCAATATGTCCGGTGCCCTGGCGATTGCTTCCGACAGGGGGATCTCCTGCGTGATGCGCTCCAGCTTTTGCACGTCCAGATCGCTTGCGAGCTTTTGCCACGCCGCGAGCCGCTTTGCCTTCGGCGCCATCACGCTATCGATGCCGATTAATTTCACGCCACGTAGAATGAAGGGCGCGACCGATGCCGGAAAGTCCAGTCCTTGGGCAAGACCGCATGCCGTCACCGTCCCGCCGTAACGGGTCTGGGCAACGGCATTGACCAAGGTATGCGAACCGACCGAATCGACGACGCCTGCCCATCGCTCTTTCTGCAGGGGCTTGCCGGGAGCCGACAACTCGTTGCGGTCAATGACGTCAGCCGCGCCGAGAGAAATAAGGTAATCCTTTTCCGTCAGCTTGCCGGTCGATGCCACCACACGGTATCCCCAGCCGGACAGGATCGCGATGGCCACGCTGCCGACGCCGCCCGATGCGCCGGTGACCAGAATTTCGCCGCTGTCCTTGGTGACTCCCTGTTCCTGCAACGCCATCGCGCACAGCATCGCCGTATAGCCGGCGGTGCCGATCGCCATCGCGGTGCGCGCGGACATGTTGCCGGGCCTTGGAATGAGCCAGTCCCCTTTCAGCTTCGCCTGCTGGGCGAGGCAGCCCATATGGGTTTCTCCCACACCCCATCCGTTGAGGATGAAGGTATCGCCGGCTTTCCAGTCCGGATGTGAGGACGCAATGACCTCGCCGCTGCCGTCGATACCCGGCACCATCGGCCATTTGCGCACCACGGGCGACCTGCCGGTGATGGCAAGCCCGTCCTTGAAATTGATGGTGGAGTAATCGACCCTGACAGTCACATCGCCGTCTTCCGGCAATTGCGCTTCGTCGATTTGCGTCAGCTGCGCATCGGTTGCGCCGTCGTCTTTTTTATTGAGCAGAATTGCGTTGAACATGCATGTCTCCGGAATCGGTTGTCGTTATTGTTCGCCCCAGATCGTTTCGACTACCGGCCGCCCCTGCGTGCGGCCAGGTCAACGAATATGACTACTACTTGATCGACGCAAGTTTCGCTTCGATCGTTTTCAGATCGACCGCACCGGGAATGCGCGTGCCGTCCTTGAAGAAGACTGTCGGTGTGCCGGTGACCTTCATCTTGCGCCCGAGAGCGAAAATTTTCTCATTGGGAGTGGTGCAGCTTTCCGGTGCCTGCGGAGCGGCCTTGCCGTTCAACATCCAATCGTCCCAGGCTTTCATGCGATCGGCGGAGCACCAGATGTTCTTGGATTTCACCGCGGAATCTTCGGAAAGAATGTTGTACATGAAGGTATAGACCGTCACGTTATCCATCTCGTTGAGCGTCTGCCGGAAGCGCTTGCAGTAACCGCAGTTCGGATCTTCGAACACCGCGATCACGCGCTTGCCATCGCCCTTGACCATCTTCAGCGCGGACTCGAAAGGCAGATCGGAGAACTTGATCTTCGAGATCTCGTCGACTCTTGCCTTGGTGTAATCCTGCATGGTCTTGGCGTCGATCACCCGGCCGACGAACAGGTATTCCGCCTTGGCATCGGTGTAGACGATGTCGGAACCGATGCGCACCTCGTACAAACCGGAATACGGCGTCTTGGTGATCGAGTCGACCTTGACACCCTCCCCCAGGCGCGACTCCACCATTTTCCGGATCGCCGCTTCCTGTGCCGTTTGCGCGGAGGCGGTCATCGCGGTCAGGGCAAATAAGGCGGCGGCCGCCATGTGCATTGCTTTCATCATCTTTCCATTTCGATTTTCAGAATGTCTTCCCGAGTGCCTGGGAAATCAGGCGTCTTTTTATGACCGGCAGCTTATTCACCAGGTTCAATCCCAGGTTCCGCACGATGCGGACCGGCTCGAAGTTCGCGCCGAACAATCGTTCCAGGCCGTCTGTGGCGATCTGCATCAGCAGAATATCTTCCTTTCGCGCGCGGGCATAGCGGCTCAGTACACGTTCGTCACCGCAATCCCGCGACGTTTCGCGGCCGGTGACGGTATTGAGCAAAGTGGCAACATCGGCAAAACCGAGGTTCATGCCCTGCCCGGCCAACGGGTGAACGACATGCGCGGCATCGCCGATCAGCGCCACGCGCGGTGCAACAATGGCATGCGGACGGATCAGTGCCAGGGGAAATGCTTTCAGCACCTCAGGCTGAAGCGGATTTAATTGCCCCAGGCGGTGTCCCGGAAGAACGGAAAGCCGCTGCGCCAATTGCTGTTGCGATTCCTGCATCAGCGTGTCGGCCAGGGGCTCAGGCGCCGACCAGACCAGTGACACACGCTGTCCGGGCAGGGGCAACAAGGCAATGATGCCGTCGGTTGATGTGAACCATTGATGGGCGACGCCATGATGCGGCTGTTCACACTCGAAATTTGCTACGATCGCCCGCTGGTGGTAACTGCGGTAATCGATGCCAATATCGCATTGTCCGCGCACCCAGGACTGGCCGCCGTCGGCGCCAATGACCAATGCAGCATCAAGGACTTCGCCAGTATTCAATGTGAGCCGCGCGATATCGCCGACTACGGCCAGTTGCGTGGCGCGACCGGTAACGATATGAATGTTCGGTGTGAATCTCAGCGCTGTATCGAGCGCCATGTTCAGATTACGGTCTTCGACGATCCACGCAAGCGCTTCCACGCGTGCACCATAGGCATCCAAGCTCAGCCCGCCCCTTCCCTTATCGTCGCCATACACGCTCATCGCGTCGACGGGCGCGATACGCGAGGCCTCCATCGCGCCCCAGACCTTGATGGACGATAGCAAATCCCGGGCGACACGATTCAACGCATATACCCGCACATCCCAGGTGGCGGGATCGGCAGCATTCCTGTTGGCGGAATCCGCACACAGCAAGGTCACGCTCAATCCGGCCTGAGCGAAAGCCAGGGCCGCCGTCTTGCCGATAGCGCCATTGCCGACGATACAAATAGAGCTTTGCGATTGCATAGCGCAGGGTTTCAATTGGGACGAGTCAGGCCATTATAGCGGTTGTGCAAAAAATAGCCGGTACGCGGCTCTTGCATAATCCGCCAAGTTTGCTATACTTGCGCGCCTTGGCCTGGTAGCTCAGTCGGTAGAGCAGAGGATTGAAAATCCTTGTGTCGGTGGTTCGATTCCGCCCCGGGCCACCAAGAAAATCAAGGGCTTAGCTTCGGCTAGGCCCTTTTGCATTTCTGAATGCAGTTATTGCTCATCGAGACGCTGACGCTTTTGATAGAGTGGCATTCACAAGTTTTCCTCGTCGATTTTCGGACATGTTTCCGCCGCACTCTGGCAGCCGGATCGACCGAATTGTCCACCCGCCCATCTTGGCAGGACCAGATTTAGTTTTTCCCTTGTTCGCTTTTAAGCGTATCGCTGCCGACCACTTGCCCATCGATGCATGACGAATCGACAGCGTAGCGACGGACATTAACGCCCCCTTATTTTAGGCCCCACTTTTGGAAGTCTCCCATGGAAATTAAAGTCAACTTTCTCGATAAGCTCCGTCTTGAAGCCAAGTTCGATGATTTCACGGTGGTGGCCGACCAGCCTATCCGCTATAAGGGCGATGGCTCGGCGCCAGGTCCCTTTGATTACTTTCTGGCCTCATCCGCGTTGTGTGCGGCTTACTTTGTCAAGTTGTACTGCGTAACCCGCAACATTCCAACCGAGAATATTCGCCTGTCGCAGAACAATATTGTTGATCCGGAAAACCGTTACCAGCAGATTTTCAAGATTCAGGTCGAGTTGCCGCCGGATATTTCCGCCTACGATCGCCAAGGTATTTTGCGCTCCATCGACCGTTGCACCGTGAAGAAAGTGGTGCAAACCGGGCCCGAATTCGTGATTGAAGAGGTAGAGAACCTGGATGCCGATGCACAGTCCTTGCTGACGTTGAAGCCGGCTCCTGACGCCAGCACCTATATCGTGGGCAAGGACCTGCCCTTGGAGCAGACCATCGCCAATATGTCGGGCGTGTTGGCGGGCCTGGGGATGAAGATCGAAATCGCTTCGTGGCGCAATATCGTTCCCAACGTGTGGTCGCTGCATATCCGCGATGCGCACTCGCCGATGTGTTTTACCAATGGCAAGGGAGCGACCAAGGAAAGCGCGTTGGCGTCGGCATTGGGTGAATTCATCGAGCGGCTCAATAACAACCATTTCTACGCCGGGTCGTTCTGGGGCGAAGACATCGCCAATGCGGCGTTTGTGCATTACCCCAACGAACGCTGGTTCAAGCCTGGCCCTGACGATGCGCTACCGCCTGAAATTCTCGATGAATACTGCCTGCCCATTTACGATCCGGATGGCGAGCTGCGTGGCTCGCACTTGGTCGATACCAACTCGGGAAATGCGCAGCGTGGTATCTGTTCGCTGCCGTTTATGCGGCAGTCGGACGGCGAAGTGGTGTATTTCCCGTCCAACCTGGTGGAAAACCTCTACGTCAGCAATGGCATGAGTGCCGGTAATACGCTGGCCGAAGCGCAAGTGCAATGCCTGTCCGAGATCTTCGAGCGCGCGGTAAAACGCGAGATTCTCGAAGGCGAGATGACATTGCCTGACGTGCCGCACGACGTGCTGGCGAAATACCCCGGCATTCTGGCCGGCATCAAAGGGTTGGAAGAGCAAGGCTTTCCGGTATTGGTGAAGGATGCGTCGCTGGGTGGAATCTACCCGGTGATGTGCGTCACCCTGATGAACCCGCGGACCGGCGGTGTCTTTGCTTCGTTCGGCGCGCACCCAAGCTTCGAGGTGGCACTGGAACGGAGTCTGACGGAGTTGCTGCAGGGGCGCAGTTTCGAGGGCCTGAACGATTTGCCTCAGCCCACATTTGTCAGTGACGCCGTGACTGAGCCATACAATTTTGTTGAGCACTTCATTGATTCCAGCGGCGTGGTGTCGTGGCGCTTTTTCAGCGCCAAGGCAAATTTCGATTTTGTGGAGTGGGATTTTTCCGGCCGGGGAGAAAACTCCAACGCCGAGGAGGCCGCGACCTTGCTCGGCATCCTTGAAGACATGGGCAAGGAGGTGTACACGGCGGTGTATGACCAGCTGGGAGCTGTTGCCTGCCGGATTCTGGTGCCTGGCTATTCGGAAATTTATCCTGTCGAAGATCTGATCTGGGATAACACCAACAAGGCGCTGTTGTTCCGCGAAGATATTCTGAACCTGCATCGCCTGGACGACGCAAGCCTGGAAGCGCTGCTTGATCGTTTGAATAACAATGAGCTCGATGAATATTCCGACATCGCCACGCTGATCGGCATCGAATTTGACGAGAATACGGAATGGGGGCAGCTGACCGTTCTCGAACTGAAGCTGCTTATTCATCTCGCCCTGCAGCAGCTCGAGGCAGCGCACGAACTGGTGGGCGCCTTCTTGCAGTACAACGACAACACCGTCGAGCGCAAATTGTTTTATCAAGCCTTGAACGTGGTGCTGGAGGTCCTGCTCGATGACGACCTCGAACTGGACGATTACGTGGCCAATTTCCGCCGGATGTATGGCAACCCCCGAATGGATGCGGTGCTGGGCTCGGTGGACGGCAGCGTACGCTTCTTTGGCTTGACGCCCACCAGCATGAAACTGGAGGGGCTCGACAGGCACCACCGGCTGATCGACAGCTACAAGAAGTTGCATGCGGCGCGGGCGAATGCAGCGAATGCAGCGAATGCAGCGACTGCGGCCAATCGGAATTACGCATAACTGCTGCAGGCGATTCGGGCTCGCTACGCCGGACAGGAACGACGACGCCAACCTTCACCGGTTGGCGTTTTGCGTTATTGCTTATTAAGCCGTATTCCCTGCAGCTTGGCGTGGAACCCTTGTTCTTTCTTCCTCATCCCCTTTCATCCTTGCATTTCCCGGCGCTTCACCGGCTTATCCACCCTTGATCAGGAAGATAGGCATATGCCTGGAAATCGCTATATTATTTCTGGCAGCATCGAAATCGTGCACTAAATCCTTCCTTCACTTTTCTTGCCATTATTGCCATGCAATCAATGCATTTAAGAATTATTGGTCTGCGCGTTGGAAGCGCTCTGTTTGCAAGCCTTGTACTGTTGAGCGCACATGCACAGACTCCAGCCATGGAGGATGCCGCCGACGATGCGGAAAACTTCGCCCTCCCCGCCAATATGGGAAATGCCACGTTTGGCGGTCCGCCCATGGGGGTGCGCAAGATGACGGACAGCGATTTAAGCTGCCAGCAGTTGTTTGCAGAAGCCGAGGGCCTCGAAAAAACGCTGGCGGAACAAAAGGCGGCCGCGGCATCAGCGCAACAAGCTGCCGACGACACCCGCAACGCCATGATGGAACAAGCGATGGGTGGCGGCGGCATCCAGGCGACATCGATGGCGTCCGGCCTTCTCGGCATGATTCCGGGCGTGGGCATGGCGGCAGGGCTGGTCGGCAGCGCCGCGTCCCAGGCAGCGGCAAGCGCACGCATGGCGGGGATCCAGGAATCGACCAAGAAAATGATGGAGACCCAGCAGAAAGCCATCGAGATGCAGCAATCCATGCATTACAGTCAGGCACGCCATGATCATCTGGTCGAGCTGTTCCTGAAGAAGGATTGCAAGGTGTCGCAACTCAAGGCGGCAAATGCGAAGCCGCCCGGACAGCAGTGACCTCCGGCATCGGGTTGAAATAGGCCTTCTGAAGCTTCCTGCGCTGTGCCCGGGCTTGAGGCTTCACCGTCTGACTGGAGCAAGCATGACCGGTCACCGCAACATTACCGTCCCTGTGCCGCCGTTCCCGCGTCAACCACCGAGCGCATACCCGACAGCGCAAAGCTCAGCAACACAATCCCCACCAGCAGTCCGCCGCTGACGGCGAACAACTGCTGCAGGGTTACGTCCCGCATCAGCCATCCGGTGACCGATGAGGACATCGGCGCGATTCCCATGAAGATGAACATGAAGAGCGCCATGGTGCGTCCGAGCATGGCCGGTGCGACGTAGCGCTGCAGCCAGGTGAAGATGTTCACCTGCAGGAAGCCGCCGAGCGCGCCGATCGCAAGCAGAAGCAGGACGCCATGCCAGACCGCGCCGATGACGCCGAGCGGCATGAACAGCAGGCCGACCGCCGCATCGAATATCAATACGGTGGTGCCGAAGCTGCCGATGCGAAAACCCGGCCGGATGCCGCAGAAGGCCATGCCGATCAGCGTGCCGGCCCCATAGGCGCCGGCGAGCATGCCGTAAGCGGAAGCGCTGCCGCCCACATGGCTGGCAAGTACCGGCATGGCAACCTGAATCGGCCCGGTGATGAAGAAGGCGACTGCGGCCCAGTAGCAAAAGCACACCCGCAAACTGTTGTCTCCCCAGCAGTATCGCAGGCCGTCGGCGACCGAGCGCCACATGGATTGCATTTGTGCTGGTGCGGACGGCGTCCCGGCGGCATGCGTCCTCACCCTGGTGAGCGTCCAGGCCGAGAATGCGAAGCTGGCGGCGTCGAAGGCGAAGGCCATGCCGATGCCGATGCCGGTGTAGTCCCGGCTTTGCGTCGCAGCCGTCGCATCACCGAAAACAGCAATCAGCAAGCCCGCAAGCAAGGGGCCGGCGAATGTCGACAGCTGCCGCACGCCCATCATCAAGCCGTTTGCCTGCCCCAGCAGTTCGCGTGGCATCACGGTCGGCAGGATGGATGTGGCGGATGGCAGGCTGAACGCGCTTGCCACGCCGATCGCCAAGGCGAGCGCATAGACGAACCGCAGGTCCGGATGGCCGGACAGCGTAAGCGCGGCGAGCAGGCCGAGCAGTACGGTGCTGGCATACTTGGAAAGCATCAGGACCCGCTTGGGCGAATGACGGTCCACGAAGGCGCCCCCAATCAGAATGAAGAGTGCGCGTGGAACACCGAGGAGCGCGAGGACCGTGCCGAGCACCAGCGTGTCGCCGGTCATTTTCAATGCCAGCCACGGTAGCGCAATCAGGGTGAACTGGTCCCCGAGTTGGGATATCAGTGAGCCGGCAAACAGCCAGCGGAAGTTGCCGTCGCGGAAAAGCGCGTCCCGCGATCTCGGATCAGATCGTTTCATATTCATTTCTTTTCTGTTCTTCAATCAGCCGGCGAGAGATGCCGGTCGAGATCGTCAGACTTAGGCATTCAGGCGTATGCGATCGATACCCGCGCGACCTGGTCAATGATTGGTCGAATGGATACCCGCAAGGAGTCCCAGCACACCGGAGAAGGCGTCGATCTTTGCATCGCTCACCATCTGCGTCGCGTCCCGGCTGACCGCTTCGGCGGAAACCAGTGCGTCTGCGTAAAGCTTTTGCCCGGCCTTCGTCAGGATGGCATAGCCGACACGCGCATCGCGCGGGTCCGGCTCCCTGGCGACCAGCCCCAGCTTTTCCAAGGGCAGCAATGTCCGCGTCACGCCCGATGCGGTCAGGCCAAGCCGTTCGGCAAGGTCGATCCGGCGCAGGCGGGTGCCGCTGGCGCGATTGAGGTGATACAACACCATGAAGTCGCCGAAACTCAGGCCATGTATGCTCGATAACGCGCTGTCCAGCCGCCGCGTCAGTACCGCATAAGCGCGGGCCAGGCGAAGGCAGAACTCGAGCGACGGATTGCTTGCCTCATCGCTTTCCGGCGTTTTCGATGTCTTAACCATGGGCTGCCTCCGCTGCGGCGACTGTGCGCGCCATGTCCTTAGCGGTTGGTCTCTCGAAGTACATATCCATCGCATCGAACATGGCGGGCGTGACTTCGAAGGAGTACGTGTCCCCCTTTTCAGCATTGCGTCGCATGATGCGCTGCTTGCGGACTTCACGGTCGGCATCGACGAAGCGGAATGACGCGGCATGGCCCGCCGCTTCGACCATGGATTGCATGCGGTCGCGGTCCTGCTCGCGCATCAATCCCAGGTCGAGGACGACATCGCGTCCCGTATCGAGGATCTGCCTGCAGGTTCGCCATATCTGTGCTTCGCATCGCTGCACGCGCGGCATCACCCATGCCATATCGATGCGCTCGGGCTTGTCTGCGCCATACAGGTTGTGCATCCACTCGTCGATGGCGAAACGGACCGCATTCCTGTCAGTGGCGAGCCGCCGCGCGAGGGTGGATTTTCCCGCGCCGAGCGGGCCATAGACGAGGTGAACGGTTTGCTTTGTTTTCATGATTTTTATATTGAATGATGTTTGAGTTCTCAAATATATATCAACATTTATTTGTTTGCACGGCATTTTGTTTTTGTTCGTGCGCCCTGCCCGGTCTTGCTTGAACCCTGTGCCGGCGATTGCCGCCCGATGTCTCTGATACGATAGCCGGCAATCGCGTCGCGCCACCCCGGGGTGCCCAAACCATGATCAGGCAAGTCGTTTCACCCAGACAAGAGCTTCGCCCCTACCTCCGCAACATCATGGTCGGTGGTTTTGCGCTGCATGATGTACATCTGCCGGCGACATCGGATGTACAGCTCGTGATCTACCTGCGTGGGCGAGCCGCGCTGGTCGATGCAGTGGCAGCGCCATCCAGCTTGCCTGTTGCATTTATTGCCGGCCCGTCTTCCGGACCCCGCATCTTCCGCGTCGAGCCGGACAGCAGATTCGTTGCCGTGACTTTCCGGCCATCGGGTCTGGTTTGTTGCCTCGGCATGCCGGCAAACCTGTTCAGCGACCAGTTGGTTTCGCTCGATGACGCCCTGCCGCGCCATAAGGTGACCGTGCTTCTGGAACGGCTCATGGAGTCGCGCCGGGATGAGGAAATCATTGAACAAATTGAGGGTTTCCTGCTGGAAGGCCTGCTTGCCGGCCTCGGCCGGTCATCCGTTCTGCCGAAGCTTTCTCTTGACCACGTGCTGTTGCCGGCAAGCGAACTGGCCGGCGGGCTGGCGATGAGCATACGGCAGCTCGAACGGCGCTTCCTGATCAACTACGGACTGTCGCTGCGGGACTACCGCCGCCTTGCGCGATTCTCCAATGCACTTGGCAGGTTGATACAGCATGTGCCCCGGACAGGAGAGCTGTCCCGCATCGCCCATGATGCGGGCTATGTCGACCAGGCGCATTTCATCCGGGACTTTCGCCAGTTCGTCGGCGATACACCGGGGCAGTTTGTGAAGGCCCGGGATGCAAGCGAGTCGATTTATCACTTCTGGCAGCTTCGCCCCGACGAACTGGCGTCATACCTGGATTAGCACCAATCGCAAAACCGGGGCATGGCAACCCCGGAATGCCGCCGGATGTCGTGTCGATACAATTCTTTGCTTCCGCTTCCGTTTACTCTCGTCGCGATTGAACGGGAGCGCATCATGGAATCCACTTCGCTTGAAAACCACGGATATATTCTCACCAGTGCCGAAGAGCTGCTGGCAAACGCACGCAGCAACAGTATCTGGTATCTATCGTTCGGGCTGGCCTGCTGTGCGGTTGAAATGATGCAGGCGGCCGCATCCCGTTACGACATGGACCGCTTCGGCATCATGCCGCGCGCCAGCCCGCGGCAGGCCGACCTGATGATCGTGGCCGGTACGCTGACCAACAAAATGGCGGTGGCGCTGCGCAAGGTCTACGACCAGATGCCGGACCCGAAGTACGTGATCTCCATGGGCTCCTGCGCCAACGGCGGCGGCTACTACCACTATTCCTATTCGGTCGTCAGGGGCTGCGACCGTATCATTCCCGTGGATGTGTATGTGCCGGGATGTCCTCCCACGGCGGAAGCGCTGATCTACGGCATCATGCAACTGCAGCAGAAGGTACGGCGCTCGCGGGTCATCCGGCGCTGACCGCCGGGTTCGCGGTCAAAGGATGCCGCGCTCGCGATACGGCTCATGCCGGATGACGCGTTCATAGCCGAAGCGGCCGAGGTCGATCGTCTCGAAGCGTCCGTGCCGGATCAGCTCGGCGATGCCGCGCCCGGCTGCCGGCGCGTGCATCATGCCGTGCCCGGAGAATCCCGCCACGACGTAGAAGTTTTCATGATGACCGGCCCATTTGCCGATGATCGGGTTGCCGTCGAGCTCGCATTGCTCGTACAAGCCGGACCATGTGCGATGACATTTCGCACCCTCGAACGCAGTCGGAAACCGGTGGGCCAGCGCCGGCCAGACCACCTCGTCGAAGTACTTGTGATTGACGTCGAAATTGAAACCTCGCGGTTCATCCGAATTCACCAGTCCGCCGGAATAGCCGTGCGCCTCCGGCCGGAATGCGAGACGGCTCAGATCCTTGACGTAGGGAAGCGGCTCGATCTTGCGGTGGCCGGTGAAGAAATGCTCGAAACGCCGCAACGAGCTGATCGGCAGATACATGCCCGCCATCGCACTCACCTGTCCCGCCCACGCGCCGGCGGCATTGACGAGAATGTCCGCGCCCAGTTCATGACCGGTACTGAGACTAACGCCGTTGAGCAGCGTATCGGATGACTTGAATCCGTTCACCCTTGCTTGGATGAAGTCGACGCCGAGCGATCGCGCCTTCTTCCTCATCCCTTGCAGAAAGCCGCTCGGATCGCACCAGCCGTCGCGAGGCGAATATGCCGCTCCGTCGAGGTCGTCCACATACATCGAAGGAAAGAGCTGACGCAGGCCAGCACGATCCAGGAGCCTGATCTCCGCGCCCCGCGCGGTTTGTATTTCCGCATTTTCTTCGAGCGCCCGCAGTGCCTGATCGCCGTTGACGATGAACAGGTAGCCCTGTTCGATCCAGTCGATGTGCGCCGGCTCTCCTCCAACCGCCATAACGTGCGGAAAGCGCTTGATGAAGTCGATGCTGAAATTCGACATGTCGATATTTTCCGGACAGGAGAACAGCCGCCGGGCGCCGCCGGAGGCGCGCACCGTCGATGCGTATTCATACGTCGGGTCCGGTTCGATGACGGCAATCTCGATCGAAGGATCGCCCTGTTTCAGGAAGTACGCGACCGAGGAACCCATGATGCCGCCACCGATGATCACGACATCGAATCTGCTTTTCGAGGTGTTCATGTCTTTCCTTTCAGAAGAGGTCAGCAGGCCGCCGCATGCAGTATAGCGCGGGTGATTTTCCATCCCGTATGCCGATTCAACGCATTTCGATACATGGCATATACATTTTGGTACATACATCTGGTAACCCGCTTTACCGATTTTTCATTGGCGGATTCGTCTTCGTCGTTTGTAATACAGCTACCACCAACGACGTTCGATGGAGTCATGATGAAAAAGCTGATGTTGTCCCTGGCCGCCATCGGCGGCCTCTTAACCGGTTGCGTCGCTGTGCCCGTCAGTGACACAGGCGTGCACGTTACAGGTACCGTGCGGTCCGACGGCGGTGCTTATCCGCATCGACATGGGCACGGTCATGGGCACGGCCGCCACCGCCATTGGGACCGTGACCGGGACGGCGTACCCAACCGCCACGATCGCCGCCCCAACAATCCTTACCGCTATTAACGCAAGGCCGATTGCATCCTACTGACGCAATCGGATGTACCTCAACAGGAGTGTCAAACCATGAAAGCCAGATCCATTGTCTTTTCCGTTGTCGCATCCGCCATCGTGAGCTGCGCCGGTATTGCGCCGGCGCTGGCGCAACACAGCCATACGCCCGGCATCGACAATGCGCAGCAGCAAATCCGCGTGCGCATACAGCAGGGCATCGCCTCCGGTCAGATCACTCCGCGCGAAGCGGAAGCGTTGTATGAGCGCGAGCGGCACTTGCAGTATCGCGAGATGCAGATGAAGCGGGACGGTAACGCAACACCGCAGGAGCGCCGGCAATTGCGCGATGATCTGGACGACATGCACGCGGAAGTGGAGCGGAAACTTGCCAACAGGCATGGCACCACGCAGCCGCACGGCGGCACGCCGGGCATCGACAGGGCGCAGCATGATATTCGCGCCCGCATACAACATGGCATCCGGACCGGCCATCTTACCCAGCGTGAATCGAACATCCTGTTTGCGAAGGAACGCCAGCTTCATCGCCTCGAAGCCGCGTTCAAGTCGGATGGCGTCGTCAGCCGGATGGAGCGCCGGCAACTGCGGGAGGAGATCGCCATGCTGAGTGAAGATGTGGACAGGATGATGGCAAACCGGCGCCAATACTGACTCCACGGCAGCGTTTGATAGAACCGCGGCGGTTCGAATTTCTCCGCATGAACCGCCGCACCGTTTCCGCAGCCTGCTGATAGGTTTGTATCCGGCTCAGGCAGCAGGATCAGTCGCCGATGATCTTGACGAGCACCCTCTTTTTTCGCCTGCCGTCGAACTCGCCATAGAAGATCTGTTCCCATGGCCCGAAATCGAGCCGGCCGTTCGTGATTGCCACCACCACTTCTCGGCCCATGATCTGGCGCTTGATATGGACATCGGCGTTGTCCTCGCCGGTGTCGTTGTGCCGGTACTGATTGACGGGTTCATGCGGGGCCATTTTTTCCAGCCACACCTCGTAGTCGTGGTGCAATCCCGGCTCGTCATCGTTGATGAACACCGACGCCGAGATGTGCATGGCGTTCACCAGTACCAGCCCTTCCCTGACGCCGCTTTCAGCCAGGCATGCTTCGACCTGTCCGGTGATGTTGATGAATGCGCGGCGCGTCGGCGTGTTGAACCAGAGTTCCCTGCGAAAGCTTTTCATGTTCACTTCCTGAAATAATCGAGAGCAACAGCTCTGCCTGCGCCATCAAGCGCGCACCCGCGAGATTATCAAAGCACGGGAGGCCCTTCAATTTTTCCCTGAACAAATGATCCAACGAACAGGACGGGGATTACCGCAATTCGTTATGCGTCGTCAAACCTGATTCATTCGTGCAATAGTGAACCCCAAGGCGGTTGCGTCGTCTCATTATCAAATGTGGCTGGCGTCGAATTTGCGTGCTTCGCCACCCTTTCCCATGAACCGCAAACAGGAGTAAACCTAATGAATCTTTTGCTTAGTGGACAGCACGTCGATATCAGCCCCGCATTGCGCGAGTATGTGGAGACCAAACTCGATCGGGTCATACGGCATTTCGACCAGATCATCGATATCGCGGTGGTGCTTGGCGTCGAGAAGCCATCCGAAAAGGACAAGCGGCAACGGGCGGAGGTGAACCTGCGTGTGAAGGGCCAGGTATTCCACCTGGACCATTACGCGGAAGATTTGTATGCGGCAATCGACGGACTGGTCGACAAACTGGACCGGCAGGTGCTGAAGCACAAGGGAAAGCTGCAGGAGCACAAAAACGTGCCTGTGAAGCATGTCAGCGCAGAGCTTCAGGACACGCCGCTGCCACCGCAATAAGGCACATGACCACACCTGACCGGCCGGTGTTTGGCCGGCTGGCAGGAAAAACCCGTGCGGGATGGAAGACATCCCGCGTTCGATCAATTCAGCAGGAGCATGGCAATGAATCCCTCACCCGTTCCAACAAACACGGAAGCGGCGCAGCGCAACCCCGGCGATGAAGCGGCACCCGGCGCATTCCAGACTGCGGAGAACACCTGCCCGGAATGCAACGGCAGCGGCAAAAGGGCCGACCAGGCGATGTGCCCGAACTGCGGCGGCACCGGCATGGTGGTCGTGACGGTTGGTGATGCGTGATGTAATTCCTGCTTCAGGAGTGCTGTTGCGTTACACATCGCCGCAGAATTGCGCCTTTTTACTTGCAGGGACGGCCGAGATGGAGTGTCCCGAGCAGGGGAGGCCAAGCAAGCACATGCGATGGCCCGGCCTCACGCCCCCTCTCCCTAGCCCTCCCCCTGAGCGGGGGAGAGAATCTTATGGATATCGCTTTTAAGCAGAAGAAGAAATAGACTGATGTGAAGCTGTCGCAAAGGCTTTTGTCGACTGGCGATCGATCCGCTCAAGCAATGTTTGCATCTTCCCGTCAAATCAACTCCCGATCCGTCAGCTCCTGCTTCAGATACGCGTAGAACACCGGCGCCGCCACCACGCCCGGCAGGCCGAAGATGGCTTCCATCACCAGCATCGCGGCCAGCAGCTCCCATGCACGGGCGTTGATGTGCGTGCCGATGATTTTTGCGTTCAGAAAATATTCCAGCTTGTGGATGGTGATCAGGAACACCAGCGAGGCCACCGCGGCATGCAGCGAGTGGGACAGGCTGACGACCACGATGACCGTGTTGGAGATCAGGTTGCCGACCACCGGCAGCAGACCGGCGAAGAAGGTGATGGCGATCATGGTCTTCGTCAGCGGCAGCTTCACGCCCGCCAGCGGCAGAATCAACACCAGGTAGATGCCGGTAAAGATTGCATTGATGCCGGCGATGCGGACCTGTGCGAACACGATCTGCCTGAATGCATTGTGCAGGCCGAGCACGCGCGTATGCAGCGCCGCTGCGAGCGGCCGGTAATTCGGCGGCATCGTCGTGTCGTACAACGCCGCCATGCCGCCGATCACCATGCCGATCAGCAGGTGGGCAATGGTGCGCCCCGTCTCCTGTCCAAGGGCCTGCGCAAGACCGGCATGCTCGCGCAGCCAAGTGGTCATCATCTCGCGCAATGCATCGGCGCTGGTCGGCACGTGTTCCTTCATCCATGGGGGCATCTGGTCGCGCGAGGCTTCGATAATGTCGGCCATCTTCTGCATCAGCACCTCAAGGTTGCCGGCGTCGCTTTGAAAGAAACCGACCAAGGCCCAGGTGGCCGCCGACAGCAATGCGATGATGACGGCGGCGAGAATGGCTACCGAGATTACTCGCGCGCGGTGGTCGCTGATCTTCTTGCCCAGGGCCGGCGACAGCATGTGCACCAGCGACGACACCAGCAGTCCGGCAAACAACGCGGCGAGGAGCCCCTGCTTCAGTATGATGATCAGCGCGAGGGCGGCAAGCAGGTAGGAAGCAATGATGCTTAAATTGGCTTTCTGTGAATCGTGCATGGAAAATTTTCAAAGGTGCTGGAAAAAAACAATGCCGCTTCACGGCGGCATGCGGCATTGTATGACGACAAATGACACGGCATGCATTTCGCTGCGCCGGTATTCGACAATAAGGATTGAATCGCGTGACCCATCTCTTTTCGCCTATTTCCCTCAGACAATTGCAATTGAAGAACAGGATCGTCGTCGCGCCGATGTGCCAGTACTCGGCGGAGAACGGACAGGCGACTTCCTGGCACCAGATCCATCTTGGTCATCTCGCGCTTTCCGGCGCCAGCCTTCTGTTCATTGAAGCCACTGCGGTCGAGGAGCGCGGACGCATTTCCGCCGGCGATCTCGGCTTGTATTCGGATGCGACGGAGAAAGCGCTGGCCGACGTCCTGTCCGCCGTGCGCCGGCATTCGTCGATGCCATTCGCCATCCAGCTTGCGCATGCCGGCAGGAAAGCATCCACCCGGGTGCCATGGGAAGGCGGCCATTCCGTACCGGTGAACGAGGGTGGCTGGATCGGGTCGGCGCCATCCGCACTGCCGTTCGCCGACGGCGGGGAAGCGCCGGAAGCATTGGACAAGGCAGGATTGCGGCGCGTACGCGCGGCATTTGTGGCTACTGCGAAGCGGGCGGCACGTCTCGGCATCGATGCCTTCGAATTGCATGCGGCGCATGGCTATCTGCTGCACCAGTTTCTTTCACCGCTTTCGAATCGCCGCGAAGACGAATACGGCGGCTCGCTCGAAAACCGCATGCGCTTTCCGCTGGAGGTGTTCGAGGCGATACGCGCGGCGCTGCCCGACCAGCCGTTCGGCGTG
This sequence comes from Noviherbaspirillum sp., assembly GCF_035944575.1. Taxonomy (GTDB): domain Bacteria; phylum Pseudomonadota; class Gammaproteobacteria; order Burkholderiales; family Burkholderiaceae_D; genus Noviherbaspirillum. The sequence goes on along the minus strand of NZ_DASZBA010000235.1, from coordinate 29,462 downwards.
CGGGTGTCCGCCACCGACTGGGTCGACGGCGGCTGGGACGTCGACCAGACCGTCGCCTTTGCACAGGCACTGAAGCAGCGCGGCTGCGACTTCATCGACGTGTCCAGCGGCGGGCTGTCATCGCTGCAGAAAATTGCGGTCGGACCGGGCTATCAGGTGCCGTTCGCCTCCCGCATCAGAAACGAGACCGGCATACCGACGATCGCGGTCGGCCTGATCACCGAGCCGGAACAGGCCGAAGGCATCCTCGCATCCGGCGAGGCCGATATGGTGGCGCTGGCGCGCGGCATGCTCTACGATCCGCGCTGGCCATGGCATGCGGCTGCGAAGCTGGGCGCGCAGGTGGATGCGCCGCCGCAATACCTTCGCTCGCAGCCCCGCGAGCACAAGCATTTGTTCAAGAAGGAATAGCAGCACGGCTTTGCCCGCTGCAATCATGAACGACTGCATCAGGCGGATGCCCGCACCAGCCGCAAGTGCGTGATTTCCGACGGCGCGCCGAAGCGCTTCGGCGGTCCCCAGTAGCCGGTGCCGCGGCTGGTGTACACCCAGAGCTGGCGCAACCGGTTCAGGCCGGCGGTGAAGGGCTGCTGCATCGGGACGAACAGGTTCCACGGATAGAATTGCCCGCCGTGGGTGTGGCCCGAAATCTGCAGATCGAAGCCGGCATCCGCGGCCGCCGGCGCGCTGCGGGGCTGGTGCGCAAGCAATACCTTCACCGCCGCCTGAGACGGCGCACCTGCCAGCGCACGGCGCGGATCGCTGCGGTGGGAGGGGTCGAAATGATGGGCGCTGAAATCGGTCACGCCGGCGACAACCAGGGGCGCGCCGTCATGGCGCAGCACCACATGCTCATTCATCAGCACCCGCAGGCCGAGCCGCCGCAGTTCGGGAATCCATGCATGCGCGTTCGAGTAATACTCATGGTTGCCGGTAACGAAATACGCGCCATGGCGCGCCTTCAGTTTTGCCAGCGGCGCGGTATGCGGCGCAAGCCGGCTGACGCTGCCGTCCACCAAGTCGCCGGTAACCGCCACCATGTCGGCGTCGAGCCGGTTGACCTTGTCGACAATGGCGTCGAGGTAGCCATGCTTGATCGTGGGGCCGACATGGATATCGCTGATCTGGGCAATGGTGAAGCCATGCAGGGCATCGGGAAGATTGGCGATCGGCACGTCCACGTTCACCACCCGCGCGGTCCGGCGCGCATTGATGAAACCGACGAGCGTGATCGCACCCGCCAATAGGGGCACCGCGAGCGCGCTCCATGCAGCCAGTTCATTGTCATAAAGACCGAACGGCAAGGCCGCCAGCAGCAGCACGTCCCGCAACACGGTCAGCACGAACAGTGAAGAGAAGGCACCTAATGCCAGCAAACCGGCCCACGCAATGCGATCGGACAAGGGCTGCTGGCGGATCGATGGCGCGAGCAGGCCGGCGGGCACAAGTACCAGCGATGCCAGGAGCCACAGGACGCCAAGCCATTGCACGACAGGCGCAACCGGCATGGCGGGCAGGATGCGCGCGCCGATATATATATGCAGCAATGCAAGCAGGGAAAAAATGACGACGGTACTGCGGGGGATTCGCATGTTGATGTCCGGGCAAGGAAATGAAGAGCGCGCCACCGGCGGAGACTCGCGTGCCTGCTATTTTGGGGTGGAAACCCCTGCTTCAATAGTGCCGCTTCCAAGCCACAATTATCGATAGCGGATCGCCCCCGAAAAATCATGCACTCCTGCAATACAGGCATGCAAGTACCACTGTCCATCGACATCAACGCTGCGATACCTGCGTGCAGGGTTTAATTCCTTACCTCGATCTGGGTGACCGCGTACCGGCCCTCGATCTTTTCCGCGACAAAGCCGACCTTGTCGCCCGCTTTCACCTTGTCCAGCATGGCGGGATCCGTGACCTGAAACACCATGGTCATCGGCGGCATGTCGAGGTTCTTCAAATCACCATGCCTGATGGTGATTTTCCCCGCATCCTTATCGACTTTACGGATCTCGCCTTCGGACATCGGGACCGCCGCAGCAGCCGGTGCCGCCGAGTGGGCGGCGGCATGCGCGCTCAAGGGGACGGCGATGAAGAGCGTGGTTGAAAGAGCAAGTTGTGCGAATACGTTCATGGTGGATATTTTCCTGGGCGCTTGTTTCAAGTTGGCTTGCAACATTCTTGTCATCCCCTGCGACCCCTCCGCGGGGACGACAGGCCTTTTCTTGTGAACCGGGTTGCTGACATCGATTTTCATCATCCTTTGACTACCCTGATTTTTCCGATCATCCCGGCTTCGAAATGACCGGGAACCAGGCAGGCGTAATGGAATTCGCCCGCCTTCGTGAAGTGCCATACCATTTCCGCTTTCTTGCCGGGGCCGACGTGCGCCATGTACGGCTCGTCATGTTCCATGCCGGGATGCTTCTTCATCAGCTCGCCGTGCGCCTTCAATTCGGCCATGGTGCCGATGACCATTTCATGCATCATCTTTCCCTTGTTCGTTACCACGAAGCGAATGGTTTCACCTTCCCTGACCTTGATCTCCGCCGGGCCGAAACGCATCATGTCGGTCATGTCGATCGCAATGGTGCGCGTGGCTTTCTTCGGATCGCCCTGCTTGCCGAACGCATGCTCCTCGGTGGAGATGGGGACGCCTGCCTGCTGCTGATTGTGTTGCGTTCCGGTGTGCGCAAATGCGGTGGATGCCGTGTAGCAGAGAGCGAGCAGGATTGATGCCGCGGATAAGGCATGCATCGTTGTATGCCGGACTGCCTTGATCGAAACGGTCTTGTCGTTATTCATAGGTTTCCTTGAAAGTTGCGAAATTCAATGGTGACCGGCATGGCCTGACGGCTTGCGCACGGTCATGTCGACGTTCGCCGGTTTGCCGGTGGGCGGCATCGACTGGCCGCCGGCCGCGCTGCTGCGGGCGGCATCAGGAACCTCGCCCTTCCACTCATAGGCGACTGTTCCGGCGGGATGCCTGTACCAGCCCGGGTCCCGGTAATCGCCGGGCTTCTGGTCCTTGCGCACTTTCACGACGGTGAACATGCCGCCCATCTCGACGCTGCCGAACGGTCCCTTCCCGCCCATCATCGGCAGGGTGTTGTCCGGCAGCGGCATTTCCATCTCGCCCATGTCGGCCATGCCGCGCTCGCCCATGACCATGTAATCGGGCACCAGCTTGTTGATCTGCCGGGCGACGCCGCGGTGATCGACGCCGATCATGGTCGGCAGGTTGTGTCCCATCGCATTCATGGTGTGATGCGATTTGTGGCAGTGGAATGCCCAGTCGCCAGGCTCGGTGGCGTCGAATTCGATCGCGCGCATCTGCCCGACCCCGACATCGGTCGTCACTTCCGGCCAGCGCGATTCAGGGCGCGTCCATCCGCCATCGGTGCCGGCGACGACGAATTCATGGCCGTGCAGGTGGATGGGGTGATTGGTCATCGTCAGGTTGCCGAAGCGGATACGCACACGATCGCCCTGCCGCACGTTCATCGAGTCGATGCCCGGGAACACCCTGCTGTTGAAGGTGAAGAGGTTGAAGTCGAGCATGGTGCTGACCTTCGGCGTGAAACTCCCGGGATCGATGTCGTAATTACTTAGCAGGAAGACAAAGTCACGGTCGACCTTCATGAGATTCGGATCGCGCGGATGCGTTACCCAGAAGCCCATCATGCCCATCGCCATCTGGGTCATCTCGTCCGCGTGCGGGTGGTACATGAAGGTGCCGGGCCGCTTCGCGATGAATTCATAGACGAAGGTCTTGCCGGACGGGATACCGGGTTGCGTCAGGCCGGTCACGCCGTCCATGCCGTTGGGCAGCCGCTGGCCGTGCCAGTGCACGCTGGTGTGCTCGGGCAGTTTGTTGGTGACGAAGATGCGTACGCGGTCGCCTTCGACCACCTCGATGGTCGGTCCGGGGGATTGTCCGTTATAGCCCCACAGGTTGGCCTTCATGCCGGGCGCGAGCTCGCGTACGACTGGCTCCGCTACCAGGTGAAACTCCTTGACGCCGTTGTTCATCCGCCAGGGCAGCGACCAGCCGTTGAGCGTGACGACAGGGTTGTAGGGACGGCCGTTTGGCGGCGCCAGCGGCGGCTGGGTGCCGGGGCTCTCCATCAGCGGCGCTTCGGGCAGCGTGGCCGCGCCGGCGCGGCTGACCAGGCTCGCGCCCGTGGCCACTGCGGCAACCGCGCCGGCACCCATGAAAAAGTCTCTGCGTGAAACCATGATTGCTTCCTTCCTTAATGTTCTTCAGCGGCATTCACTGCCGGCGCCACACTGCGCATCGGTTGCGGACCCTCGCCACCGCCGCCATTGATGGCCGCCTGAAGGTCGGTGTCGGCGATCCAGAAATCGCGCTGCGCTTCGATCGCGGTGTTGACGCTGTTGATCTGGTCGCGCGCATCGGCCAGCAGTTCGAAAACGCCGGTCAGCATGCCGTTGTAGCGCAGCAGCACTTCGTCGGATATTGTCTTGCGCAGCGGCACGACTTCATCGCGGTAGTGCCTGGCAAGATCGTAGGTAGTGCGGTAGGCCGAATACGCTTCCCGCACTTGGGAGCGGGCGCGGACCGCCGTATCGGCGGTGCGATGCACCGATTGCATATAGACCGCTTCGGCCTTCGCGGTGCGTGCGCCGCCCCAGTCGAAGAGGGGGATCGCCAGTTCGATTTCATAGCCGTTCGCACGCGCATGGCCGGTCTCGCTCTTGTTCATGTAACCGGCATCGAATACGTTGATGAAACCGGTCGCCCGGCTCAATCCCAAGGCGCTCGCCGTGGCCGCGGCGTCCTGCTTCGCCATCTGCACATCGAGGCGCTGGGACATCGCCTTCTGTTCCGCATCGGCGATGTCATGCGGCGACTTCGGCAGGTCGGGCAGACGTTCCGGCAAGGTGAATGCGGCACGTTGTCCCCACAGACCGAGCAGGCGGGTGAGCTGCTCGCGTGCCGCCGTCGCGTTGTGACGGGCGCGGGCCACCTGCGCCGTGGCTTCGGCATAGAAGATCTGTTCTCTGGCCTGATCGAGCTTGCTCCAGTTGCCGACTCTTGCCATCCGCCGGCCCAGTTCGGCGCCGGCTTCGGCGGCGCTTTGCACCTGTTCCATGTACTGCGCGGTCTGCCGCGCGGCGACCGCGTTGAAATAGGCGCGCCGCGTATCCGCCGCGAGCTGCACGGCCTGCGATGCGGCCCGCAGCTTCGCCTGCTCGAAACGCCGCTGTTCGATCCCGCTTCTGACCGGGAGAGTCAGCAGGCCGACGAGATCGAACATGACACTGCGTTCTATTTCGACATCGTCTCCGCCACGCAAGCGGCCAAAGGAAAAGCCGGGATTGCGCAGGCGGCCGGCCTGGATCAGATCGGCTTCCGCGATGCCGAGTTCGGCAAGCGATGCTTTCAATCCATTATTGTTGAGCAATGCAATCTGCACGGCGCTGTCCGGCGTCAGCGGCTTCATCAGCAGTTCCTGCACCTGCCGGCTGGCAGCACCTGATGCCTCATCCGCGTTGCCGTCGGGCCTGGCGAGCTGCATCGCCTGTCCGGTGCGCTCCGAGGTCATTGCCGAAACGGCATCCATCCCGCCGTCCTTCGAGAACGTGGCGCAACCGCTCAACATCAGCGCGGCGATGGCGAGCGCGGCGAGCCGCAAACGGTCGTCGTTGAAGTTCATTTCGCCCCCTCTCAGCGATGCCGTGCGTGCGCCGCATCGTTTGCTTCCCGGGGCGCTACGGTTGCTGCCTGTCCGGCAGCCTCTTTCATGTGCCCGGCATGCCCGCCCAGTTTTCCCATTTCGTCGTTCGCGGAACGCCATGCCTTCACCGGCTGGCTCTCCGCTGTCGCCGCGCGATAGTTGTCGAAAGCGGATTCATAGCGGAATGCACCGGCCGGCGCACCGGGATCGGCAGGGTTCCATTGTTTCGCTGCGGGTGGGGCGGCGAGAGCGAAATGCGTGCAAGGCAATACAGCAAATGCGGCCATCAATGCGGCCTTCATGGGCCATTGTCTGGGTAACATGTTTTTCTCTTTGAAATCGACAGAACAGGCGTGCGTCGGCACGCGGCAGATTCGAAAACCGGTCGGACGAGCGATTGCCGCTCACCATCCGTTTTCAGTGGCGATCAGGCGGAAAAAGGCCGGGGTGGACGTTCAAGTCCGGACGGGAAAAACGCGGTGAATGACACTTCGGGGAGAAGAAGTACGGTTTCGCCATGCTGGAACGGCGGCGTCCATGCCCTCATCGAGGGCGGTGCGGCGGCACCTGCGCAGCAGGAGGCGCAAGCGCTGCAACTTGCACTCTTGTGGACGTGTTCCGAATCGGTTGCACCATCCATGGCGTCGGCCGCATGCATGTCGTCGGCGGTCGTTACCGGATGCGATGCTGCATGCTCATCGCCATGGCCGTCATGATGATGCGCCGCATGCGTATGGTGATGATGCGAATGGGAAAGCATCTTGGCTGAAGCGTTATCGTGACGTTGCGGCCCGCACGACGCCTTGACGACCGCGGCCATGCCTTGCACAGGCAGAGCGGCAATCAGCAGCCAAAGCAACAATGTCTTGAAAAAGCGCGTCATGGAATTAGTCTAGCATGCGACTTCAAGCGGTCCATCGAATGAAACCGCATTGTGGACCTTCCCATGGCGGGAAGGTCAAGCGTTTTTTGAATGCCGGTTGCCATGCCGGAAGGCGTGTTCCGCGAACGGCTTCCTGACTTTGACCCGGACGCCCGCCGGCAAAGCCGGTAAACTGATGCCTTCCCACCAACTCGTTCGCCCCCATTCATGCTTCAACCCGCAGCGGAAGAGCGTCCCCGCCCCGAATCGCTCACCGATCTTTTTCTGTCCTTCACATTCCTGGCCCTGCAGGGCTTCGGCGGCGTGCTTGCCATCGTGCAGCGCGAGATGGTGGAAAAGAAACGCTGGCTGACACAGGAGGAGTTCGTCGAGGAATGGGCAGTCGCGCAGATCATGCCGGGGCCGAATGTGGTCAACCTGGCATTGATGCTGGGCGCGCGCTACTTCGGGTTGCGCGGCGCGCTGGCCGCGCTTGCCGGCATGCTGTGCGTACCTTTGATCGTAGTGTTGGTGGCCGCCATTTTCTATGCACGTTATGCCGATAGTCCGCACTTGGCGGCGGCGTTGCGCGGCATGGGCGCGGTGGTCGCCGGCATGATCTCCGCCACCGGCTTCAAGCTGCTGGTCGTACTGAAAAAGAGCGTGCTCGGCTTGCCTGCATGCATCGCCCTGGGCGGTGCCTGTCTCGTGGCGATCGCGGTACTGCGCCTGCCGCTGGTGCTGGTGCTCCCCGTGCTCGGCAGCGTCGCCTGCGTTCTCGCCTACCGCAGGCTCAAGCCATGAGCGAACTGACCATTCATCTCGGCTGGCATGAGTGGCTGCTGCTGTTCGCGCAGTATCTGTTGCTGTCGCTGCTATCGATCGGCGGCGCGATTTCGACCGCGCCCGACATGCACCGCTTCCTGGTCGAGCAGCAGAAATGGCTGACCGATGCGCAGTTCAATGCATCGATCGCAATCGCCCAGGCTGCGCCAGGGCCGAATGTATTGTTCGTCGCGTTGATGGGATGGCATGTCGGCCTCAACGGCGGCGGCATGCTGAGCGGACTGGCCGGCGTACTCGTGACGATGCTCGGCATCCTACTGCCGAGCACGACGCTGACTTACGTCGCCGCGCGATGGGGGCACCGCAACCGCGAGCTGCGCGCGGTGCGTGCATTCAAGCAGGGCATGGCGCCGATCGTGGTGGCGCTGATCCTGTCCACCGGCTGGGTACTGGCCGGCGCCAACAACGGAACGGTGGAGGACTGGCCGCTCTGGCTGCTGACCGCCGCCAGCACGCTGGTTGTCTGGCATACGCGCATCCACATGCTGTGGCTCCTCGGCGCCGGCGCGGTGCTTGGCTGGTTCTGGCTGAGTTAGGCGCGTTCTCCGGCCGGCGCACATCATGCGCCGGCCTGCCCACACTTTCTTACCGTCTCACATCCCATTGCCGCGCCGGCATCGCGATGATCTCGCGTCCGTTCGGCTGTCCGGCCGGCACGCTGAATGCGCTGATGCGCGCATTCAATATGCCGGGCGGCAGGCTGGCCGTATCCAGAAGCAGATAGGCGTATGTCCCGTCGGCCCAGATGTTGAAGATGCCGAGCTGCGGCGCATAACCGCTTGCCGGCAGCAACTCGACATTCCGGATGCCGGTACCGCGCACCTCCAGCAGGATCCGCCCGCTGACGATGGCGCCGTGGGCCGGTGCCATCGTGACTGTCGCCGTGAAAGGTGCCGACGATGCGGTGCCGTTGGCAAACTGCCATCGGCGCGCGGGCATGGCAATGATCTCCGCGCCGTTGCGCTGTCCGGGCGCGACATTGTAAGCAGCGATCCGCACATCCCGGACGCCGTCGGGCAAGGAACCGGAATCGAAATCCAGCCAGGCGACAGTCTTGTCGGCCGACACATTGAATACGCCGAGGCGCGGCGCATAGCCGTCGGCCGGCAGCAACTCGGCATTGACGATGCCGCTGCCGCGCACTTCCAGCCGCGTGATGCCGCTGACGACCGCGCCATCCGCCGGCGCGGTGACGACCGCCGCGGTGAATGCGGAAGGCGGCGTGACCGGATTGTCGATGTTCCATGTACGGGCCGGCATCGCAACGATCTCATTGCCGCCTCCCTGTCCGGGCGGCACGTTGTAGGTGCTGACGCGCACATTCAGTGGTCCGTTCGGCAATGCCGTCGTGTCAAGGTCGAGCCAGGCGAGCGTGCGGTCCGGCGTGATGTTGAAACTTGCGTGGATCGGCGAGTAGCCATTGGCGGGCAGGAGTTCGGCATTGGCCATCTCGTTCCCGCGCAGTTCTATTCTCACCTTGCCGCTCAGCGTCGCGCCGTTCGCCGGGGCTGCCGATACGTAAGAGAAGAATGGCGCATAGGGATTGCCCGAACAGCCCGGACTGAGCTCGCAACTGTTGAAGTATCGTCCTTCCACTGTCCATACCGTGGGACGCGTCTGGGTGCCGGCACTCGATGTACCGATATCCGCGTTACCTCCACCTCCGCATGCACTTAACAACATCACCAGGCCCATCGCCGGGATCGCCTTCAGATTGTTCAACATCGTCTTATCTCCAATAAGTACACGCTACACGCAGCCTTGCGGAGGGATGAGTTATACGAACGCCAAGGTGCGGACAGGACTGCCTCTCCCTGCATATCTCCTTCCGAGCTACTTTGAGTTACAAAAGCAGGCTTAGGTTTTGGGTCCGCATGCTGCGGGCTTGATCGCGCGCAAACCCTGGTGACATGTGCGGAAGACTTAGTGATTTCGACAAGGGGCAGCGCAAGAATCCCGGGATCCGAAGCATGCGGTGCATGCGGACTGCACTGCTTAATTTTTAGGCAACTAAATTCCTCGAAAACCGAGTGTGTTAGACGAACGACCATGTATCGACACCATCGAGTGTCGGAGAAAAACAACTAATTGAACTACCCATTCTTATATCCATTGCGCTGACATCAAGCGCCTGCTTCGATTTCAGACGCCTTGCGTGATTTGCACCGCCCGCCGTCGCGCCAGCGACGGACTGGACAAAAGAATTCGAACGCATCAACATCGGATCTCGATTCCGCGTATTGCAACGCCCATCCGACTTCTACAGCATGAACAGCGCAACCCCGCAGACCGATACGAACGACGTCGACATTGCCAATTCGCTACGCACCGACCAGATCAGCCAGCTTTACGCGACTGCGCCGATTGGTTACATCGGCACGGTCATCGCCACTCTGGCGACCGCGGCCGTGCTGCGGGACCGCGTGCCGGATTACCTGTCGTTGTTGTGGATCGGCGTAACAGTGCTGGTGGCAATGGCGCGCGGCGTACTGTCGTGGCGTTTCGCGCGCTGCCCTGCAGAGCAGAAAAGCGATCCGCGCTGGATGCGGTGGTTCCAGATCTCCGCATTCGCCGCCGGCTGCGGCTGGGGCCTCGGCGGCATATTGATGTTCGTCCCGGACAGCATCCGGCATCACATGATGCTCGACCTGCTGCTGCTCGGCATGGTCACCGCCGGCATCTACTCCTATGCGATCCACCTGCGTACCTTCGTCGTCTATGCCGCGCCGATCATGATCGGCGGATTCATCGGCCTGTCCACGCTGCCGGACCTGGAGTGGCGTGGCTACCTGATGTTCACTTCCGCCCTGTACGGCGTCACCGCGCTAATGTTCGCCCGCATTCTGTCGCGCTCGCTCAATAACGCCATCATCCTGAAATACCAGAACGCGGCCCTGGCCGAGGCGCTCGGCCAGAAATCCCAGCAGGCCGAGCAGGCCAATATCGCCAAGTCGCGCTTCCTGGCGGCGGCCAGTCATGACCTGCGCCAGCCGGTGCATGCGCTCGGCCTGTTCCTCGCGTCCCTGAACCGGATGCCGCTGCCGGCACCGGCCTTGCAGACCGTGGCCGACATGGAGTCCTGCGTGGCTTCCACCAATGATCTTTTTTCATCGATCCTCGATATCTCGCGGCTGGACGCAGGCGTCATTCAGCCCGAGCCGACAACGTTCGCGCTGGCACCCTTCGCGCGCCGTATCGTGACGGAGCATCAATTCATCGCACGCGGCAAGGGACTGGCATTGCGTTTTCACCTGTCGCCCCGGCTGGAACAAGCCTACGTGCATACCGATGCGCCCCTTCTGGAGCGCGTGCTGCGCAATCTGCTGCAGAACGCGATCCGTTATACCGAAAGCGGCAGCGTGCTGTTCGCGTTGCGGCAACGCGGCGACAGGCTTGTCATCGATGTGATCGATACCGGGCCCGGCATTCCGGATCATCTGCTGTGCGACATCTTCCAGGAATTCGTGCAGCTCGCGCCGCAGTCCCTTGTGCGCCGCCAGGGCCTGGGACTTGGATTGTCGATCGTGCGACGTCTGGGCGATCTGCTCCAATACCGCATCAACGTAAGCTCGCGCGTCGGCCATGGCACACGCTTCAGTGTCGAAATGGCATTGTGCGATGCGCCTGCCCTGCCGTCGGCGCATGCATCGGGGGCGATAACCGAACTGTCGCTTAGTGGCAGGCTGGTCGTGGTGCTGGATGACGATCCGGTGATCGTGCGGGCGCTGACGACCCTGTTGGCGTCATGGGGTGCGCAGGTACACGGCGGCCATACTTACGACGAGTTGCTGGAGGAAGCGGCGACATTCACCCGTTGTCCGGATCTGATCATCAGCGATTTCCATCTGCAGGGAAAGCTCGCGCATGAAGCCGTCATCGACGGCATCGCAGCCATCAGCCGCCTGCGCGACGAGTTTGCCGAAAACATACCGGCGATCCTGGTGACCGGGGAAACCGATACCCGGCAACTGCGGCATGCGTATTCGAGCGGGCTCCTGGTGTTGCACAAGCCCTTGCAGCCGGCGCTGCTGGCATCGCATCTGGCGACGCTGTTCGCGGAGCCGGTGATGAGTCTGGATGGAAATGTAAACGAAAGGACATAAACGTCGCAGGACAAAAGCGAACATCGTCCCGTCTTTCATCTCAGCCACCGAGGTTCCGCCTGATGCAGCCAATACCGCTCCAGAATCGGCGTACGCATTTCCTTACGCAATCAGATAGAAAACCCATCCCAGGACCACGCCGATAATGACGGCAAGGATGAAGCTCCAACCTCGCCCCTTTTGTCCGTGCGAGTTTTCATGCCGGTACTGTTGCGGGGAATAAAGCGCCCGATTGATCTTTTCCCGTCCGCCGTCGCGGTCAAGCGAAAAGATGTTTTTCTTTTTGTTTTTCATGACCGCCACCTGGCTTCGAGGACAAAAAGGTTCGGTTAAGAGCACTTCAACAGCCACAGTTTCCGAATCGAAAGCGGCTCGGGACATCCCTCATGCGATGAAACCACATCGAACACTTCCGCAGTCAATAGGCCGGAAAGGACGTGAGCAAAGAAATTGACAATCCTCGTTACCGAAGTTCCATCCACTACCAGCCCGCAGCACGCGCCGACAGCACCGCCTGCGTCCGGCTGACCACCCCGAGCAGTTTGAAAATCGCCGTCAGGTGCACCTTGACGGTGGGTTCCGATATATCGAGGTGATTTGCAATATCCAGATTGCTCTTGCCCGCCACCAGCGCGCGCAGCACTTCCTGCTGGCGCGGCGTCAGCATGTCCAGCGCCGTCCTCGTCGCACCGTCGGCGCCGGGAATGCGCAATGCCTGCGCGATGGCGTCGCGCAAGGTGGATTCGGACGCGCTTTTCGGCACGAAGGCCGCCGCACCGGCATCCTGTACGGCCTGCGCGACATGCGATTCGCCGGTGACGACGATGACCGGCACGCCCGGCAGGGTGGTGCGCCATTCGTTGAGCAGCGCCAGTCCGTCCGAGTCGGGGAGGTTGAAGTCGAGCAGGACCAGATCGAGCTTCGCTGCCTGGCGTGCCGCAGTGCGGGCCTGATCGGCGCTGCCGGCGGCAATCACGTTGGCCATGGGAAGCAGCGAGGTGATCTGCTGCATGAGTGCGCCGCGTACCAGGGGATGGTCGTCGACGATCAATACGGTGGTCATGAAAAATTCCTATTGCAATACGGACTACGCGGCCGGAACGCTCAGCGGCTCATCAGCAGAAACGCCTGCATGACCGCCACTTGCGATTCATCCAGCGCGGTAGGCAAGGCGGCACCGAATGCCGTGCGTTCATCGACGGCCCAGGCGATGCCGGCCGCGCCGGTACCCGCGGCCTGGACCTGCTCGCGCAGGCGGCCGAAGCGCGCATCGACCACGGTATCGAACTGGCTGTCGAGCATGTTGGCCAGCGCGGGTGTGAGATTGCGCAGCTCCATCACATTGCGCTGGCGTACCACGAAGGTGCCGGGTGCCGCGCCCGGCTCGCTCCAGCGCACATTCTGGAAGCAGACCTGCAACTCCTGCGGATTGCCGTTGCTGTCCAGATAAGCATAGCGGTCGGGCGTACCGGCGGTACGTCCTTCCGGCATGGCGATACCGGCGGCCTGCATTGTAGCAATCAGGTTTGCCCCGCACAAAGCGGTATTCGCCGCGCCTGCAACACGTCCGGTCGGCGCGGCGGCGGTATCTCCGGGCGCAATGCCGTTGCCGTCATAGAAGCGGTCGTAGGCGATGGCCCAGCCCTGCACGAAGTCGCTCGCGATGCGCTGGTAGACGGCATTGCGCTGCACGTCTTTCGCGATCGAGACGGTTCCCAGGATGAGCCCGATGATGACCAGTACCACTGACAATTCGACAATGGTGAAACCGCGCTGGCGGCGCGATGCTGGTGCGGATGACAGATGAAGAAATGGCATGGCTTGGTGTCCGGGAATGGATGCGCTATGAGCGAATGGAATACATGGTGATCAGCGGAACATGTCGGCGCGGTCGGCGTTGATCGCGTTCGTGCGCAACTCGGTCGCCAGCGCGGACGCTTCGGTACGGATGGGCTGGAATTCCTTCACCCGGTCATCGGCGATCACCTTGGCCGCGATTGCCACGGCAAGTGTCGCCGCCGACGCCGCGGTGGCGACCGCGTTCGCCGCCACCGCGGCCGCACCGGCGGCGATGATGCCGGCCAGCGCACCTTGCGACACCAATGTCTGAGACACGGCGATGAGCATGGTGGCCGCTGCGGTGGATACGCCGGCCGCGGCCGAGGCGACGCCTGCGGTGGCGCTGGCCACCTTGGCACCGGCCATTTCGGCGGCGAGTTCGAGCTGGTAATGGTAATCGCCCATGCTGGTGTCCAGAATGGCGGCGCTGCTGGCTGCATTCGGATGGGCATGGCCGGCGGCGGCAAGCATGCCGGCGCAACCGATCCGCTCGAACACCTGGGCGAAATCCGCGACGCGTACGGTGTCGTCATAGTTGCCGGTGACGGTTGTCGAAGGCGCCGCGAAAGAGGCGGCGACAGTATTGCCGCCGTCGAACGGATTGCCGTCGCCGTCGGCGTCACGCGTGCCGGGCAAGGCCAGCGCATAAGCGACGTTGCGCACGACGTTGCCACCGCCATCGCGGATGGCAAGCAGGCCGGGGTTCCGGACCGCTCCGCCGGCATTGGCCAGTGCGGTGCAGAAATCGATGCCGCCACTACGGCCGAGGGGCGTGGTGACCGCCGCTACCGGCGTGCCGCCTGCCAGCAGCGGCCAGAAGCGGTCGCGCGACGCGGCAAGATCGGCATCGGATCGGGCACTCGCTGAATAGGATCGGTAGACGCCGTATCGCACTGCCGCCAGATCGGCGCGTGCAAGTCCAAGCGTCACTACCGGCAGCCGGTTTGCAAGGCCGGTACAGTCCGCCACGCCGTCGCCATTCAGGTCCGGGCATGGTTCGCCTGCAACAATAAGGCCACAATCCTCCACGCCGTCGTTATTGATGTCGGGGCAAGGCAGCCTGTTATTCGCGGCGACGTAACCCATCAACGCCTGCTCGGCGGCGGCCAGCGCCGGCGGCGCTTCCGCTTCGGCGATGCGCTGGTTGGCAACGAAGCCGAAACGCCAGATGAGGATCAGCACGAGGCCCAGCAGGCCAATGCCGATCGACAGTTCGATCAGCGTGTATCCGCGCGCACGCTGCATATCGGGTGCATTGCTCATGGCAGCAATCCTTTCGCATCCTGGCCGGTTGCCCGCGCGGCGGCAGCCGCCGCCTCGGCGCTGCTCACCGCCTTGTACTGTTGGGCCGCGAGCTCTTGTTCCCTTGCCTTTTGCAGCGCCTGCGTAGCGGTGACGGTCGATGCGATCGCGGCGGCCTCGGAGGCGGTGGCGGCAGCGATCGCAAGCGCGCCGCCGGCGATGGCGCCGGCCAGTCCGCCTGCGGTTTCGACCGCGAGTGCGATGGCGGTCGCGGTGGTCGCCACCGCATCGATCAGGTCCACCGTCGCGAGCGCCACGCCGACACCGGCAAGCGTCAGGTTGAGTTCGCGCACCGATATCGCAAACGTGCGGAAGCGCAGGATCATTGCCGCAACCCGGTCGCTGTCATACGCCGCGTAGGCGGCACGCGCGGCACTGTTGGCAGCGGCGATGCGGCTCACGCAGCCGAGCTTGCCGAACAATTCCGGCGCGCCCACGGTCACGGTTTCGTTGTCGTAGGCGGCATTCTTCGGCGTGCCGCCGGCTTCGAACCGGCCCGCCGTCGTGTTCAGGCCGGCGAACTGTCCGTCGCTGCCGGCAACGGCAAGTCCGTAGGCGATCGGCGCGGCGGGCGTGCCGGCGGTGAGCGACGCGCCCGGCGTGCGTTGCGCGTTGATCAGCGCCGCGCAGAAATCGAGTCCGTTGATCCCTGCCGACACAGCGCCCGGCGGCAGCATTTGCACGTAACGGTTCTTCGCCGTTGCGAGGTCGGCGTCTTCGGGGATAAGGTTTGACGGTGCGCGATAAACGCCATACCGGATCGGTGCGCGCAGAGTGATGCCGAGGGTTTGCACCGGCAGCCAGCCGGTGGTGCCCGCGAACGTTGCGTCTTCAGCGCCGCCCGGCGTGCTGGCCGGCAGCGGCAGGCGACCGTGGATGAGGACATATCCCTGCAATGCCTGTTCGGCTGTCTGGAGCGGCGTGGCGGTCAGGCGCGCGACCGCAGGCAGGCTTTTGACACGCGGCACAAGCTGCCAGAGCGCAAGGCCGATCAGGCCGGCGATCATCATGGCCAGCGCCAGTTCGACCAGCGTGTGGCCGCGCATCGCGTATTTCATGTGTCGCGGAGGATGTCGTTGCTGCGTCATTTGACCGTTCCTGACTGGTCCGCCTGGCGCAGGATTGCTTCCGCGCCCTGCCATACCGAAATGGCGGAAGGCGTCGTCCCGCCGGCGGGCACCTTGTTGAGCTCGTTCTGGAAATTCGTCACCGAAGCCTGCAGATTGTTCGCACTGGTGCGGGTGGATGTCGCGGCACGTTCCTTTTCGGTGGCGGCGCGGTCGCTCGCGAGATAGGTCTCATACGCCTTGGTCGTGTTATCGAGCGCGGTGCGTACCTGTGCGCTGCCGTCGACATTCGTCGTGGTGGTCTTGTTATCCACCGTGGTGCTGTAACTGTACTTGTAGGCATTGATCGCCGTGTCGCGCGACGCGCTGTACTTGGTCCATGCGGTATTCGACGTGGTGAGCGCGGCGCTGGCCCGCTGTTCGGCGGCGGTTGCCGCCGCGGCAAGCTCCGCCGCCTTGGTACGCAGGCTGGCCTGCATGTCCTGCTGGATCTGCTTGAACTGGTCGCCCGAGGTGACCTGGGTATTCACGTCCGCCGGCAGCCCGGCGGGTAATTCGAATGCCGGCGCATTGAGCGCGGCGGCGGTATCGTTGGCTTCCTTGCGGGCATTGTCGGCAGCGCCCTTGAGCGCTTCGTAAGTCGCCCGCGCATCCAGGTAGGCACGGTAGTCGGCCAGCGCGGTATCGAGATACGTATCGCGCGGATTGCCGGCGCGGTCGTAGCTGTGCGCGGTGTTGTACAAGGTCGTCACATTGTTGTCGTAGGCCGTCTTCGCGGTGTTGGCCGCGGCGCGTGCCGTGGTGGCTTCCGACTGCGCGGTGAGCGCTTTCGCGTCGGCCTGCGCGGCGGCGGCCTGCATGTCGGCGAGGTATTTCGCCAGGTCGGTGGTGGTCGGCGTGGCGGCGATGCCCGCCTTCGCGGTCACCGCGATGCTCATCCCGGTCGCGGTGAGATTGGCCGCAAGCGCCGCGCCGTTGAGCACGATGGAGGTGGCTGCCGCCGCAACCGCCGCGGCGCCTGTCGCTACCGCGGCCGACAGGCTGGGCACCAGCGCGCAGCCGACGATCACCGCGCAGGCGGCGATGGCCGCCGACAACGCAGTGATCGCCGCCGACAGGGTCGCGGCAGCGGTCACGGTGGCGGCGATCGCCAGACCCATCTTCAGCGCCGAGATGCCGGACTTGACGGCGGATACGCCGGTGTTGACGCCTGCCAGCACCGCCGCCCAGATCTGCTGGTCACGCACTTCGGCAGCCACATCGGCGGCGCGCGACAGGGTTTCGACGCTGCGCACGGTTTCCGGGCAGGCCAGCAGTGACGACAGTTCGCCCAGTCCGCGCGCCAGTACCATGTCGTCGTAGCCGCCGTCCGCCGGCCGGGCCGGCGACTCGACACGCGCGGTCGCTCCGCCATTCAGCGCGCCGTCGAAAGGATCACCGTCGCCATCGGCATCCTGGCCGTGCTCGACGATGGCAAATGCAATGTTGGTAAACCCGCCCGACACGATCTGGGCCGCACCGGCGTCTGCCGCTGCCGCCGCGGCGCCCGACAGGCTGCTGCAGAAATCCAGTCCGTTCGTCGCGCCGAATGCATGGCGCTCGCCGTCCCATTTGGCCGGATTGAACCGGTCGGTACTCGTCGCGAGGTCGGCCCCGGTACCGCGGTACACCACGTAGCGCATGCGCACCGCGCCGCGCGCGGGCGCGCTCGCGTCCAGTCCGAGCGATGCTTGTCCGGGAGTGGCGTGCGCCAGGGATGCATGCGGCAGCCAGCCTTTCTGCACCCCGGCGCTGCAGTTTTCAAAGCCGTTGCCGGCCGTATCGGGGCATGGCAGGCGGCCGTGCAGTTCGACGAACCCGGCCACTGCCCGTTCGGCGGCAGCGAGTTGCGCTCGCCGGTCGACATCGAAGCCGCGGGTATGCGTCGCGCCGAGGAACAGATAACCCGCCACCAGCAGGATGCCGAGCAATCCGATCGCGGCACTCAGCTCCAGCAGCGAGAAACCGCCGGCGCGGCGCTGCGGCGGACGAAGCATCGGACGTGGCGGCATCATTGCAGGCATCGTTTTCCGTTCATCTCTTCTAGCGCATCGGCGCCAGCGATGCTTCGCGCACCAGCTCATACATCGGCAGCAGCAGCGCCACCACCAGCAGGATGAAGAACGCGCCGGCGGCAAGAATCACCAGGGGCTTGATGATTTCGGACAAGGAAGCGATCAGGCGCGCGAGCCGCTGCCGGTATTCGCCCGCCAGATGCGCGAGTTGCGCGTCGAGCGAACCGCTCTCCTCGCCCACCTTGATCATGCGCAGCGCCATCGGCGGAAAGCCGCCCACCTGGCGCATCGCGTCACCCAGCATGTCGCCCCTGTCCACGGCGATGCGCACCTGCGCGATGCGATGGCGGTAGTACTCATCCGACAGGGAGCGCTCCAGCACGCCGAGACTGCGGGCAATGTCGATGCCGGCGGTGATGAGCAGAGACAGGTATTCGGTGATGAACGCCATGCCGGATGCGGTGATCAGCACGCGGGCGATCGGCAGCCGGTGTGCCAGGCTGTAGGCCACCTGGCGAGAGCGCGGATGCAGTTTCACCAGCAGAAAGATCCCGAGGAATACGCACACCAGGAGCGTCAGCGACACCGCCGCATGCGCCTGCAGCCAGCGCGATCCCTGCAGGATCATTACCGTCAGCGCTGGCAGCTTCAGCCGCATCTGGGTGAACAGTTCAGCCAGGTTGGGAATGACGTAGTAGATCCAGAAGATCGCGACCAGGAAGATCGATGCAAACGCGAACGACGGATAGATCAGCGCCTGCCGCACATCGCGCTTGAGCGCCGACAGCCGCTCGATATGCTCGGCGGCTTCCAGCAGCATGCGGTCCACCGTGCCGGTTTCCTCGCCGATCACGAGAAGGTTGCGCACCGATTCGGGGAACAGGTCGGGATGGCGGGCAAAGGTTTCCGATACCGAGGCGCCGGAATCAAGGTCGGCGGCAAGCATGCGGGCCGTCGCGGCCGCCGGCCGATGCGCGGCGTCGCTTTCCTCGGCGATCGATTTCAATGCATTGACGATCGGCACGCCGGCGCGCGTCATGACCGCGAGGTCGCGCAACAGGCCGCTCAGCTCGGCGGCCGGGAGGCGACGCCGGGTGAAGCTGCTCAACGCGGATGCCACGCTGGTCGACCAGCCGGGCAAGCGGTACAGCTTCAGCACCGTGGCATTGAAATGCCGCTCCAGCCAGAGCTTGGCCGACAGATCGCGTTCCACCATCAGGCGCAGCACGCCGCTGCGCACCCGGCCGTTGGCCAGCAGAACCCGGTAGGCGTAAGTATTCATCGGGCCGCGTCTCCCGGTTGCGGTTCTTCACCGATCACCCGCGCCACTTCGTCGAAGGTGGTCTGGCCTTGCGCGATGCGCCACTTCGCCATTTCCGCGATCGGTGCAAATCCGGAAGCCAGCGCTGCTTCGCGCAACGCCGCCCGTGATGCTCCGGCGGCGATGGCGTTGCACAGCGCATCGTCGGCAACCAGGATTTCATACACCGGCAGGCGCCCGAGATAGCCGGTATTGCCGCACCGCGCGCAGCCGCAGGATTTGCCGACATGGCTGGCCGCATGCGCGCCGAGCCAGCGCTGCTGCGCTTCCGTGACGGGCACCTGCTCGATGCAGAAGGGGCAATTGCGGCGCACCAGGCGCTGGTTGATGACGGCCACCAGGTTTTCCGCGATGGTCTGCGCTTCCAGGCCGAGCGGCAGCAGGCGCGGCACCACGCCGAATACGCTTGCGACGTGCAGCGTCGACAGCACGAGATGGCCAGTGGCCGATGCGGTAACGGTAGCCTGCGCGGTTTCCGCGTCGCGGATCTCGCCCACCAGCATGACGTCGGGATCGTGGCGCAGGAAATGCCGCAGGGCGGTGCTGAATTCATACCCGGCGCGGCGGTTCACCTGCGTCTGGCAGATGGTCGGCAGCCGGTATTCGATCGGGTCCTCGACGGTCAGGATGTTCCGTTCGATCAATGCCTGCAGCCGCAGGGCGGCGTGCAGCGTGGTGCTCTTGCCCGACCCGGTCGGTCCGGTGAGGAGCACCATGCCGGACGGCTTGGCGAAGATTTTCTGCAGCAGCGCGATGTCCTGCTCGCGGAAGCCGAGCTGGTCGAGGCGTGCGAGATCGGTGCGCTCGGGCAGCAGGCGCAGCACCAGCCGTTCGCCGTATTCCGATACCAGCGACGATACCCGCACCGTGAACGGCGTCTCGAACACGGTGGTATGCAGGCTGCCGTCCTGCGGTCGGCGCTGTTCCGAGATATCCATCTCGGCGGTGAGCTTGATGTACACCAGCAGCCTCGACAGTGCCTGCGGCATCGCAAACTTCGGACGCAGCACGCCGTCGATGCGGAACAGCACATGGAAGCTGCTGCCGGAAGGGTCAATATGGATATCGGTCGCGCGCTCGCGGACGGCGAGCGTCAGCACGTGCTCCAGCAGCTTTTCCGGTCCGCGGGTGCGGTCGGCATCGTCGGCCAGCAGCGCCACCTCGCGGGTAATCAGCGACTGCACCGGATGCTGGGCGAAATAGAATTCCTGCCGCACCATCTGCGCCACCGAGGTGAACTCGCCCTGGAAGAAGTGGGCGCGCACGCCGCAGCGGCGTTGCACCAGTTCGGCCACATCGGCGGGATCGCCGCTGCCGAGCAGGATATCGACGGCGCCGTTGCGCCGCGCCAGCGGCATGAAGCCGCGCGTGAGACAGAGCTCGCGGTTGAACAGTGACATCAGCTGCGGATCGGGAACCTGCGCCAGGTCGGCGGCCAGGAAGTCGATGCCGCGCTGCTCGGCCAGGTTGATCGCAAGATCGCGCTCGGTCAGCAGGCCGTGCGCGATCAGCAATTGCCCGAGCCGGCCGCCTTCGACCTCCTGTTTTTGCAGCGCGTATTCAAGTTGTACGGCGGACAGCTTGCCCTGTGCGACGAGGCGTTCGCCCAGCATCATCGGCGATTGCTCTTCCGGCATGGCATCAAGCTTTAATGGAGCGTTCATCGTGTGGTCATCCTTGATTCATCCTTGCCATTCGCCGCCGATGCCGTTTCCTGTTCCAGCAGCAACAGCGTCGCGCCGTCGAGCAGCGGCGTCGCGGGCAATCCGTGGTGCGCGCGGTAGCGGCTCAACGCATCGCGCGACCGTGGTCCCGGCATGCCGTCCAGTTCATCGCGATAAAACCCGGCTGCGGCAAGTCGGGCCTGCAACATGCGCGTGGCATCCGGCGCACCGTCCTGCAATGCGTAGGGCGTGTGCTTCGGCCGCCAGAGAACCCAGGCGCCGGCCTGGTCGCGCCAGGCGCAATGGGGTGTGGCTAACCGGTTTCCGGACGGTGCGGCGGCAATCGCCAGTCCGTGTGCCGCCAGAGCGTGCGGCAATGCGTCGCGCGTTGCGGGCTGCATGCCGCCATCGATACCGGCTTCCAGCACCGGCACCCAGGCGGATGCATCGAGCGCATCGAGACAGCCCCGCAGCGCGGACTTTTCGTTATCGCCGGCGATGGCTACCGTTGCCGGCATGGCCGGTGCGTTCAAGCCTGATGGCTTCGCCTGCACCACCGCCCAGGCTGTCAGCGCCACGCTGCAACCGGCGACCGCGGTGGCGATCAGCGTGCGCATCGACGGACGGACGGTCCTGCTCTGCATGACCGGCACCGGTGGTGCGGACGGATGCGGGAACATGCCCGCCTCGGCGGCGGCGGTGTCGATCAGGGCGGCATCGATGCTGCGTTCGGTGCGTGTCATGACGCCGTACAGGCAACGGTCGAGAATCAGGTGCATGCGGCGCGGATTGCCGTTAGCATGCCGGTACAGGGCACGGCAGGCGGCGTCATCGATCGTGATCGGGGCCGATGCGTCGCCGAGACAATGCGTGATGCGGAATTCGATGTAGCGCGTGCAGTCCTGTTGCGACAAGGGGGCGAGCTGCACGTGCTGCACGATGCGGCTGGCGAGTTGCCGGATCGACGGCTGGGCGAGAAGCTGCGCCAGTTCAGGCTGGCCGGACAGGACGATCTGCAGCAGCTTGTGCTGGCGGGTTTCCAGGTTCGACAGCAGGCGCACGAGTTCCAGCGTGGCGATATCAAAGTTCTGCGCGTCGTCGATCAGCACCACGCAGGCCTGCCCGCGCCCGTTCGCTTCAATCAGAAATCGGTTCAGCCGGTCGAGATCGTCGGCCATGTCGACACCGGGTTCCAGGCCGAAGTCGCGGTTGATCGCGAGCAGGAGGTCGCGCCCCTTGAGGAAAGTATTGAACACATAGGCGAGCCGGCAATCGGCATCGAGCAGCTTGTCGATCAGGCTGCGCAGGAAGGTGCTTTTGCCGGTGCCGATTTCGCCCGTCAGCAGCACGAATCCCTTGCCGGTGACCAGGCAATGCTCGACTTCGGCGAACTGCCGCTCGATGTCCGGCGTGCGGAAATAGCAATCCGCATCCGGCGTCTGCGGAAAGGGATTGCGCACGAAGCCGAGTGCGCGCAACTGGGGAGCGAGGCCGGCGCTCATGAACGGTCTCCGAACCGCGCCAACGCCTGGCGCACCGCGTCGGATTCGGGCAGGCGCTCGGCCAGTCCGGCAACGATGCGGCGCGCTTCATCCTTTTGCCCGAGCATCCAGTGCGACAGCGCCATGTTGATCGATGCCGATTCATCGTCCGGCAGGCGCTCGGCGATGCTGCGATACAGCGGGAGCGACGTCTTCGCATCGCCGGAGCGCAATGCATGCCATGCCCGCAGGCGCAGCAGGGTGATACTTTCGGGCGGCAACTGCTTGCCCAATTGCTGCAGCAGGCGGGTCGCATCGTCATAGCGTTCGGCGTCGATGGCCTGACGTATGTCGGCGGCGATGCGATCGACATTCTCCACGGCCGGAGCGGTGGCGGCACTGACCTGGATTGCGCCGGCCGGCACCCGCTCCACCGGCTTCGGGCTGGCTTGCGCGGGGGCGCTGTCGACAGCCGCTGCCTTGTCGTCGGCGCCTGCAGTCGGTGCGGCAGGCGGCGTCGCCGGCGCCGTGACGGCCTGGACCGCCGGCTTTGCAACCGTGGCGACCACCGCTGCCGTTACCGGCACGTTTTCCCGCACCGGAGCAGGCAGCTCGACCGGCGCCGGATAAAGGACGGCCGGCGGCGTCAGCGCAGCCAGCGTAACATCCGGCTGCAGGGCTGTGGAACGGGGCGCGGACTGCGCGGGCAACACCGGCGCAGCGTCGACGGGACCGGATTTCGCTTGCGTATGGGAGATCCATACCGCGCCTGCGCCGCACACTGCCATCGCGGTGCTCGCGACCACGATCAGCCAGGGCCAGCGGGCCTCGCGCATGCAGGGTGGCTGGCTCGCTTGCGCTGCCGCCTGTGGCGTGGCCTTCGGGCCGCGCGACTGGTCGTCCAGCGCCGCGATGGCGGAATGCATCAGGCTCACAGCAGTTTCACCTTCAGCACCATGATAAGTTCGCGACTGCGATTCGCCGTCCCCTGGGCGCCGAATGCGCGACCTACCACCGGCACATCGGACAGTCCCGGCATGCCGCTGTCGGTGCTGGAGGTATTCTGGTCGATCAGGCCGCCGAGGATGACGGTGTCGCCATCCTTGATATTCAGCGTGGTCGTCATGCCCTTGTAGCTCACTTTCGGCAGGGTCACGCGATTGCCGCCGCCGACGTCGAGCAATTGCAGGCTCGCCGCATCGACTTCGGTCTGCATCGGATGGATCATCAGATCGACGTTGCCGCGATCGCTGATGAACGGCACCACGCCGACCACGATGCCGGCGAATACCGAATCGGTCTGCACGTCGGCGGTGGTGGTGGCCGCGCCGCCGCCGGGGTTGGTGACGGTCACCGACGACTTCGAGATGAAGCGGTTGCTGGTGCCGACCGACAGCAGCGCGGGGCTGTTGTTGCGCACCCGGATGCTCGGGTTGGACAGCACCTTGACATTGCCGAAGGTGCGCAGCAGGTTGAGCGCCGCGAACACATTCCTGTCGCTGTAGGCGACGCCGGTCGACCGGCCGGCCGGCGAACCGACCGGCTGGGTCGGGAAATTGATCGCCCGCGCCGGCAGGCCGCTGTTGCCCGGGATGATGGCGGACATGGCGGATGCGGTGGCCGGCACGGCGCCAACCGTCGCCGCGACATGGTTGCGCAGCAGTGTCCAGTCGACGCCGAACTGGAACGCATCGCTCAGTTCCACGTCAAGCAATTGCGCTTCGATCAGCACCTGGCGGCGCAACGCGGTCTTGTTGCGGTCGATCAACTTTTCGATCGACCTGACCTGCGCCGGCCTCGCCTTCACATACAGCGTGCCGGACGAGCGGTTGAGCGTATAGCTGCTGCGGCCGGTGCCGCCGTCGGCGTCCGCCTTGTCGCCCTTCTCCGCCTGGCCAGGCTGGCCCGCGGACAGGATGCCCTTGAGGCTGGCTTCGAGCTGGTCATAGGGCTCGACCTGCTTGCCGGTACCGCCGCCGACCGAGATGTTGCTGCGCAGGACGTCGCCGCCACCGCCGCCCGCGCCGCCGGCCGACGACGTGGAGCCGAACACGTTGCCGCCGGCGGAGATGTCGACATTCAGGCGTGAGTTGAGAAAATCGATGTTGAAGAAACGCTCTTCCAGCAGGCTGATCTTGATCGTTTTACCGTCGGTGGTGCCGGCAAGGTCGAAGGTTTCGAGGATGTGGCGGTACAGTTCCCGCGCCGTCACCCGGTTCAGGTAGAAGCTGGCGCGCTTGTCGATCGCCATGACTTCCGGATCGATCAGGATATTGGTCTTGGACTGCTCCGACAGCACATGCAGGATTGCCGGCAGCGTGGCGTTCTGCAGCTTGATGGTGACGACGATGTCTTCCAGCGGATCGTACTGCGGCGGCACCGCTTCCGGGACCGGCGCGACGTCGCGCTTCTCGATCTGCTGCAGCCATGCCTCGCGCGCGGCGGCCAGCTTCGCCGATTCCAGGGCAAGGTTGTCGGTCATGGCCTGCAGCGTCCTGCGGTCGGTATCCGCAATGTTTTCCAGGCTGCGCTGGGTGGGCGTGGTGCATGCGCCGAGCAGGGCCATGCCGATCATGGCGCACAGCGCCGACCGGGTCAGAGAAACCGTGTTGTTTTTCATTGAATTTTCCACAAGTCCGCCGTGTTTTAGTGATTCAGTCGCGCCAGGAGCGCATAGAAGCCGAAGGCTTCGGTCGTGTCGTCAAAGCCGCTGTCCGCCGCCCTGGTCGGCGCTGAGAAGCAGCGTCCGGTGCCGGGCAATGATTGATGGATGCCGTCGAAGCCGCGGCCGTCGCCGTCTCGATCGGCGCCGGGCAGCGTAACCACGAACGCCGGATTGCTGCGCGCGCCGCCGCTGCAATTTTCGGCACCGTTCGCGGCGCCGTCGCCGGTCAGGTAAGGATGCGAATCCGATAATCCGTGCGTGGCCGCGGTGCGCAGTGCATGCAGGAAATCGGACCGTGCGGCATGGCCGGGAGTACCCGCCGGGTCGCCGGTAAATTCCCGCGCGGCAGCCAGGTCAGCCGCGGCGTTGCGATAGACGCCGTACAGCGCACGCGATCCGGGCGCCGGCATCGGCAAGCCGACCGACAGGTAGGGAAACATGCCGACCTGATCGGTGGCCGCGCAGACGCCGCCGGTGCCTTCATGGCCGCTGTTGTCCATGCTCGGACACGGCAGGCGGAAACGGCTTGCGGCGAAGGCGATCGCCGCCTCCGTCAGCACCGTCGCGCTTGCCTGCACGGATATCTGCTGGTTCGCCCGGTCGGCCAGCCGCGCATAGGCGGCCGCGCCGGTTGCCGCCATCAGGCCGATGACCGCGATCGTCAATGCCATTTCGGTGACGGTGAAGCCGCGCGCGGATGTGCCTTGACTGCCGGAGCGCTTCATTTTTTCGTTCCGCCCGCATCCGGCGCAGCCACAGGTGCCGGCATGCCGGGCTGATTGACCGATACATCGTTGCGCAACTGTCCCTGAAGCTGCTGCAGCTGCGCCATCTGTGCCTTCAGCTTGTTCATGTCGGGGCCACCCGGCTTCCTGGCTTCGCGCTCCATCTCCTGCGCCAGCTGCTGCAGCTGCTGCGCCTTGTCGAGGTTGCTGCGCACTGCCGGAATATTGACACCCGCCACGATCGGCGCGCCTTCGATTTCCTGCAGCTTGGCCAGGGTCGCGTCCACCTGTTTCGCATCGGGCTGCCGGCCTTGCTGCGTCTGCCGCAGGATGTCGGCCTGCAGCGCCTGCAGTTCAGCCAGGCGTTTTTGCTTTTCCTGCCCGCCTGCCGGCACGGTCGCGCCCGATGCCTGCGAATTGTTCATCCATGGAGCGGGCGTGTTGACCGATGGCGCCGCCGGGCCGGTGCCGGCCTGTGGCGTCGGCGGCTGGCTGCCGGGATAAATGCCGGTGCCGCCGGCCTTGTCTGTCGCGGCCGGGACACCGCCCTGGCCCGGCGCCGGCGCGGATACGCCGGGAATGCCGGGCTGGCGCGGGTCCGGCATCAGCACCAGCGCGGCAACCAGCACGACCAATACCGCGATGCCCGCGACGATCCAGTTCTTCACTTTGCGCCTTCCTGCCGTTGCCGCGTCACGCCGCCCACGGGACGGGTCGGCAGGGCCTGCAGCGTGATGCGGCGGCCGCGGTTTTCAATCACCACCCGCTCGGCGTCGATGGAGACGACGCGCATGCCATTCGACAGTTCGTCGCCGACACCGACCATATCGCCGTTGATGACCGCCCTGCGCATGTCCTGCGACAGATAAATGAGCGATACCGCCGGTTCGGCGTCCGCTTGCGGCGCGGTCCGCGCTACGGACGGCGCGGCGGCCACCGGCGCCGGCGGCGGTTCCACGCCGAGCGCCAGCGGCGCGCCCGGGAGCGCGGCGGACGATGCCAGCCGGTTGAGCTGGTCGAGCGTGTTTTGCAGGTCGCGCAGGCGGGTCATGGCGGACGAAGCCGCAGTGTCGGTCGCCGGCGCGGCAGACTCGGCAACCATCGGCCGCACCTGCGGCTGCGGCCTGGCGACCAGCACGGCCACCGCGCCCAGCACCAGCAGAGCGGTCAGGTTCAGCAGGACGGCGAGATACTTGATCATTGCGGAGCTCCTTCGGCGCGCCGCACCAGGTAGGAAAAGAAACCCGGCTGCTGGCCTTGCCCGCCGGTGTCTTCCGCATCGATGCGATAGCCGGCGGTGCGCATGGCGGCGACAAAGCCTGCCAGCGCCTGGCCGGAAGCACCGCTGACCGGCACGCCGTCGACCCGGTAAACGCCGTCGGTTGCCACCATCCGCACACGCATGATGCGCACGCGCTGATCGGCGGCGCCGCGCAGCGTATCGAGCAGGCTAAGCACATCCGGGCTGCGCAGCGCGGCGGCCATGCCGTCGAGCAGGTTCAATGTCGGGTTGTACTTCACCAGCAGTTGTCCCGCCGGCACATCCAGTCCGGCGGCATGTTGTTCCAGCGTGGTTGCGCGGGCGGCGGTTTCGAATGCGCGGTTATTCATCCGCGCGGTTTCCGCGCCGAGATAGCCCGCGGCGGCAAGCAGCGCGATGCCGGCGACGCCGATCACGGCCGCCAGCGGCTTCTTCGCCTGTTCGGCGAAAAACGCCGCGCGCTCGACCGGCGGATTGAGCGCCGCCGTCACCGGCAGGGAAGCCAGCAGTGCCGGCGCGGCGGTGTATATGTCATCTCCGCCCGCCTGGACGTGCTCCACCGGCATGCGGGTCAGTTGCGCATTCAGCGCGGCGGCCAGGGTCCGGGCCGACACATCGGATGCCGACGATGCCATCACGTCGCACCACAGCAGCGTGGGCTGCAACGGCCGGTCAGGCCACTGCTTCGCGAGCTGGGCGGCAAGATTGTCCAGCGCCGTCCGCATATCGTCTTCGTCTTCGGAGTAGGCGGTCACCGCCAGGTAGATCAGCGCATCGGCGTTCGACACCAGCAGCCGCAGCTGCCGCCCGGCGGCAAAGACCACGATGTCGTGGCTGCGCGCCGCGTGCAGCATTGCCGACTCCGGCGTGTACATCAATGCCAGCGCCGCTTCGCCTTTCAGCCAGGTGAAGGCGGATTGCCATGCCGACAGCGGAATCGCGCTATAGAACACGCGGCTTCCGCCTCCGGAGGCGACGATGCGATGCAGCAGGATGCGTGCTTCGGCGTCGAGCATGCCTTCGGAACGCAGCCGCTTCTCGATCACCGGACCGGCGAACTCGGCCTTGACGTCGACCGCGGCCACGCCGGCGATGACGCCGCCGAAATCGCCGAGGATGCGGCTTGGTGCGGACAGCGAAGGCGCGGTTGCGGCAGCCTGCCAGTTGCCGCCGAGGCGGCTGATCCAGCGACCGTCCAGCGAAAGAATCAGATCCTGTTTCATACGTCCTATTGCCCCAGGCGGAAATACATCATGCCGCGCAGTGTCAGCAGCACCGGCTGGCGTGTGGTCTTCGGCATATCGAACAAGCCTTCATCTGGCTGCGTAACCGACAGCTCGAATTCCTCCAGCTTCATGACCTGGCCGGCGTGGCGCGCGGTGCCGGCCAGGATCTGGTTGACTTCGGTACGCAGCAGGTTCTGTTGGCGCACATTGACATGGCGCTCGCTCCAGCCCTGCGGCGACGTGCCGGCTGCGTCGGCCTGCTGCTTGAGCTTCTCGGCGGCGGTAAGCAGTGCGCGATTCGTATCTGCCCTTGCCTGGCGCAACCGCGTCTGCGCCATCTCCGCATCGGCCGCCAGCACCGCCCGCTGCGCACTGTCATGCGCCGAGCGGGCATACGCGAAGGCCACTGCGCCGGCGGCAAGCACGCAGACCGCGATGATCAGCAGCACGTTGCCGGCGCGATGTGTGAGCGTCGCAGACATCACTGATCCATCACCCAGTGCGCGGTGACCAGCATGACCTGGTTTTCATCGCGGTTCTGGCCGGTGCCTGTCGCCGTTGCGCTGGTCTCGGTGGAGGCGTAAGTATTGTTTGCAGCCCACTCGGTGCCGGGCCGGTTGTTCGACGGCTCGCTGGAGTTGTTTGCGCTGTTTTGCATGCGGAAGCGTCCTTCGAGCGCGTCCGGTTTGCCATCCACCATCTGGTCGAGATAGCGGGCAAGATCCGGCGTCAGGCCGCGTACCACCAGCACGTTGCCGGCGCCGCTGATGGTGCCCGGCGGATTCCACTGGAAGCACACCTGCAGCTCGGCGATGTTGCCGTTGGAGTCGGTGTACTGGTAACGGTCTTCCTTGCCTTCGCCGCGGCCGGGCGGCATGCGGATGCCGATGCGCTGCATGAGCTGGCGCAGGTTTTGCGCGGCCAGCTTCGGATCGCCTGCGCCGACGGCATTCTGTGCGAAGCCCTGGCCGCTGCAGATACGCAGCCCGGTATTGGCATAGCTTGCCGGTACGCCGGGCAATGCGCCGTCCAGGTTGCCGGCGGAAGCGGTTGCGCCGCCGATCGTGGCTTCGTTACCGTTGATCATGCCGGTCGGTGCGACCTGGCTGTCGCCGAGCAGCGTGCCGGTGCGCTGGTAGTAGCCGTCGTAAGCCTTCTTCCATTCAAAAACGAATTTGTTGCCGACCTTCTGGTACTCGGCGTTGCGCTGCACGTCCTTGCCGATCGACAGCGCGCCGAGGATCAGGCCGATGATGACCAGCACGATGGCCATTTCGACCAGGGTGAAGCCGCGTTCGTGGTGGCGCAGGGATGGTAGTGATGACATGTTGGTCTCCTGCGGATTAC
>NZ_DASZBA010000234.1:0-18735 GCF_035944575.1 Noviherbaspirillum sp. | reverse complement strand
ATCCAGACCAAGCTGAACCCGACGCCGCCGGACCCCATCCAGGCGAAGGTGATGATGTTCATGCCGATCATTTTCTCGGTGATGTTCTTCTTCTTCCCTGCCGGCCTGGTGCTGTACTGGGTAGTGAACAACATTCTGTCGATCGCGCAGCAATGGGTGATCACCCGGAAGATCGAAAAAGGACAGGCGGCTTGACGCCAGCGTTTCGTGAAAAAGCCCGTGCATGTCACGGGCTTTTTCGTTTCGTGCGCCTGTTTTGCAAATGAAGTAATGGATCCAAGTTGTTTTCCGACGCCAGGAACAAATTTCCAACACTTGTTCCACTTTTCTCATTTCCCCGCTTTTCCTTGCGGACACCATCAGTAAAATCATTTCATGAACTACGACTCTTCTCCCATCGCCGCAATCGCTACCGCACCCGGACGTGGCGGCATCGGCGTGGTGCGCATTTCGGGCAAAAATCTGGGCAGCGTCATGCAGGCGGTCTGTGGCGTCGAGCAGTTGCAGCCGCGGCACGCCACTTATCTTCCATTTCGCCAGGCCGACGGCAGCGTGATTGATCAGGGCCTCGCGCTGTACTTCAAGGCGCCGCATTCGTACACCGGCGAAGACGTGCTCGAGCTGCAGGGGCACGGCGGCCCGGTGGTGCTGCAGATGCTGCTGGCGCGTTGCATTGCGGCAGGTGAGGACATCGGATTACGGCTGGCGCAGCCTGGCGAATTCACGCATCGCGCCTTCCTGAATGACAAGCTCGATCTGGCGCAGGCCGAGGCCGTTGCCGACCTGATCGAAGCATCGACCGAAGCGGCGGCCAAGTCGGCATCGCAGTCACTGTCCGGCGTATTCTCCAAGACGATTCATGAACTGGTCGACAAGGTAGTCCATTTGCGCATGCTGGTCGAAGCGACACTGGACTTTCCGGAGGAGGAAATCGATTTCCTGGAAAAATCCGACGCGCGCGGCCAGTTGGACCGCATCAGGCAGAACCTCGACGACATTTTCAACCAGGCGGCACAAGGTGCGCTGCTGCGCGACGGCCTGAACGTGGTGCTCGCCGGGCAGCCGAATGTCGGCAAGTCGTCATTGCTGAACGCGCTGGCTGGCACCGACGTCGCCATCGTCACGCCGATTGCCGGCACGACCCGCGACAAGGTGACGGAAACCATACAGATGGAGGGCATCCCGCTCAACATCATCGATACCGCCGGCATCCGGGATGCGGGTGATGAGGTCGAGCGTATCGGCATCGAGCGTACCTGGGGCGAAGTGCAGAAAGCGGATGTGATTCTGCATTTGCTCGATGCCAGCCGGGGACCGACGCGTGCCGACGAAGACATCGTCATCCGCCTGCCGAACAGTGTGCCGGTACTGCGCATCTGGAACAAGATCGACTTGTCCGGCCATCGACCTGCCGTCGACCGCATGGCGGATGCAACACATATCTATGTCTCGGCGACGGACCGCACCGGCATGGAATTGCTGCGCGCGGAACTGCTTCGCGTCGCGGGATGGCAGCAAACCGGCGAATCCCGATTCCTGGCGCGTGAACGGCATTTGCTTGCACTGAAGGCAGCACGCCAGCATCTGGAAATTGCCGCAGAACATGCGGCCAGTACGCATCGGATCAACGATCAGGCGCTCGACTTGCTGGCAGAGGATTTACGACTGGCGCAGGAACGCCTGAACAGCATCACCGGCGAATTTACTTCGGACGACCTGCTTGGCGTAATCTTCAGCCGCTTCTGCATCGGGAAGTGATCATCCTTCAGTATTGAAGGCCCGTTCGGAAGTCACGGCAAAAAAAAGCCCGCTGCGAGAGCGGGCCGAATCCAATTCACAGGGAGTTGGAGGAGACAGGTATCAATATAATGCGTCGCACCATATTTGTCCTATTTATTATCGTGATAAGGATATATTCATCAGTTATATATCCAAAAAGAAAGCCCGTTTAGCTTGTGGCTTCACGGGCTCCTTGTCTCTCTCGACTATCCTTGGGAATGGATTTTTTTGGTGCAGCGGCCAAATACTACAATGAAAGTCACGCATTTCGATAATTGTTCATCAATGAATGTTTGATATTGATCAATGGGCTTTGCTCAAGGAAACTCCTCTCGATGCATCGACGTATGTCATTGGAATCGGTATCTCTCTGGATATTTAAGAAGTACCCGCAATTGAAGACAACAAGCAGTGCTTTCACTCCACTTTTCCTGATCTGATTTCCATTGGAATAAGTATTGACCGGTCGGCGAGGAACTATGGTTTATAAATGTTATCCAAATAACATCATTAGCTATCTAGGAGACTGACATGAACCAGGACCAGATTAAGGGCAGCATCAAGGATGCCGCCGGCAAAATGCAAAGAAAGGCGGGCGAGGTACTGGACGATAAAGACCAGGAGTCGAAAGGTACCGGCAAGCAGGTTGAAGGCAAAGCCCAAAAGATCGTCGGCAACATCAAGGATACTTTTGGCAAATAGAAAGCTTGAGAATATAAGCAGCAGTTGAAAGGCGGGTTAATCCCGCCTTTTTGCATTGTGCTACCTGATCAGCAACTCATTCCAATCCGCGTCAACATGCAGTCGTACGTGTTAGTTCAGAGGACCAAAAAAAAAGCCCGCTACAGGAGCGGGCTAAATCCAATTCACGGAGAGTTGGAGGAGACAAGTGCAACTTTAATGCACCGCACAATAGATGTCTGCTTTATTTGCGTAATATGGGTCATTCACAATTTGCATATCACTAAAATACAAAAGCCCGCTTAGCACATGCCTTGCGGGCTTCGGGTCTCACTCGTCTATCCTGAAAAAGGATTTTTTATGCAGCGGTCGAATATTACACCGTAATTTCACCATTTTTCAAAAAAATACCGAGATATCTCTTTTTCGCCGCAGATCGAAGAACATCATATTCGTTGTGGAAAAAACAGGCATCATGGGTTTCCTTTATTGCATCATCCGATAAGCATATTGGTCTTGAATGGAAACAGTCCGTTCAACTGCATCTGGCCGCTGCCTACGACCTGATACGACTGATAAAGGAAGTTCAAGGCCCCATTCATCCAGATGCCAAAGGTCGAGATATTTTCCTTGGTCGTCGGACGTTATTAGGAAGGCTCGAGCAACCTGACGTCAGGTCCGTGAAACTGGGTCGCCAAAGTACATTGTTTTGCGAACATGTCGCCGGACCCGGTGGCCTGCTTCAGGTTATAGATGGGGATCGATTTGCCCTTCGCATCGACGCCTTTGAAAAACTTTTCTCGGTAAGCGTGAGCTTCTCCGGCCGCCCTTAAACCGATGTGTTTTTCAGCAGCCCGGTTTTGATGATGCTGTTTTCCATCAGTGTAAGTAGTTTTTGCGGCGTCATCCCTCTCGCCCGTTGTCGAAGTAATTCTCTCCTGCCTAGCGTACGGCGCATGGCGCCGGCCGGCCACCCTTACGCGCCAAGCTGGGGAAGCAACGAAGTCCGCGTTGCACGGACCACCGTGACTACATCGGTCATTGGGTCGATCTTCCACGATTTCAGGAAGCCTTGCTCGACCAGCAGATCAAGCGCTTTTTTCAATCCATTGCGAAAGTGATAGAGCTGCTGCGCCGACGATCCGCACAGGCCTTTAAGCGTCTCGACCTTGTAACCGAAGGGTTCGCGATGCGTGAAGTAAAACCCGTGCAGCCACTTGGCCAGCGGTGAGCGCAGCTTGAGGCGCTGCCGCCAGTCGAGCTGGGTGTAGGCATCGGCACCGAACAAGGTAATGAGCTTCGGATTAAGCCTGACTTTCCATTGACGATCAGTCTCGTCCTTGAAGGTGAACTCCTGTACCAGGGTTCCGCCATAACCGCGTTTGCCGGAACCGGCATCGAAACGAATTTCGACAGCGTTGGCAGTAAGGCGAAGAATGCACAAACGCAAGCGTTCATAGGAAGGAGAGGAAGTCGGCCAGCCCATTGACTTGAGCATGGAATAGGCGGTGAACGAGACCTCGTGTCCGAGAGGCTGGCTGCGCGCCAGGTGCACCAGGTTCAAAAACACATCCTCGTCGTCCTGCCGCAACTCTTCGCCGGTATAGAAAATCTCGACGCCCTTGACGGAAGTGATCGGCCGCTCCTTTAGGTGCTGACGCGGTTCATTCTGACGTGCGACGCTGAAAAGCGCCGATCTTGCCAGCGGATTGGGCAGGCCGCGTACCTGGTTCTCCCACAGCGGCAGCTGAATGATCTTCAGGACCTGTTCGACATCGCTTTGGACGGCATCATCCACTGTCTGGCCGTTTTCATCAAAAGCCATCTGGGTTTGCTGCGAACGCGCTTTTCGCTTCGACGCCAAGGTTTGCTCAATCTTTTGCAAGGCATCGCTCAGCGGCTTGTGCATGATCCCTGATGGCGGCATGTCGCTTTTCCGTAAGTTTGTTGTCGAGCGGCAAAGGTAACATGCAGCCTCTCGTTTTTTAAGCGTGGCCACGCGTAGTTGTACCGTTGAAACACGTATTTCGAGCGAGGGTAGTTGAACTTTTATTGCTGAAAAATGCCGCAATGCTCGTTTTTCGAGCGAGGGTAAAAAACAAGTAACGGACCTGGATTCGTTCTGTCGTTGTTTGAGCGTGGCATTCGAGACGGCTGGACGATCCATTTTCCATCCAGCGCTTGATTCCAATCGCAGAAAACCGGGCATATCGACCAGCTTTTATCGTTTCCGGAGCGTGGCGAAGGATGCGGAACGGTAAAGCCTGCTAGAGACACGTTTTTCGAGCGTGGGAGAGGCCTGTGCAACGCCGCTTTATCGTATGTCGAGCGTGGCTCGATCCGTTCAAGGGCGGCGACACTCGTATTTCGAGCGATGATTTGCTCTCCGATGCACTGAATTTTGGCCGTCGGGACCTTTTCGCACTGTGCTTTTGCCGGATCCAACCCTGCATACGCCGCCTTTCAGTCTGGAAAAGCGATAAATGTATCGTCTGCCGAGCGTGGATGCCTGTCGTAGGTGAAGCGATCACACTCGTAGGTGCAGCGAGAAGGTCCCGTTCCCGAAGCGTGGAGGACGCGTTTCCGAAGCGAGCACAAGACGTTTTCCGAGCGTGCCGCACCTTATCGAAAATCATTTAATTTCAATGACTTACCTTATATTTTCGACCTGCTTAATCTGGTTTTAATCCTTCTAATCCGTGCCGGATCATCGCTCGAAACACGAGTCGCACATCTTGTTTCCGGCGAACCGGCGCACTTGCGAGTGATCTATCCAAAAGATCACGGATATTGAAAGAACACGATGAAACAAAGGGAAATTCAGGGCAAGGACGGCGTCGCATGGACCTGCGTGCAAGCCATGACGGGCGGTAGCGGCGACATCGCGCGCAAAGCGGAAGAGCATATTCAGGATAACGACGGCAGGGTGCCGGTAGTCTGTACCCCAAGCGGCGGCGAAAAGTCGGTACATGTCGATCTCCCGCTGCAATGGGATGAGCAGCTGTCCGACGACGATATGCTGAATGCCATCGCGGCGGTGCGCGAAGCACACTGACATGCTGGCGGGTCACATGGTCAGGGCATTTCAGGTCACTTTCTACGCGGTGCTTTGGCTGGCGCTGCTGGGCATTGCGCTTCCGCTGCTTGATGCAGTTCTGTATGCATCGCGGCTGGCATCCATGCCGGCCCCGGTGAAGGTCGGCATGCCTGTCATGAACGTCAAGCCGGCCGTGCTACGCGATACATGGCATGCATCCCGGTCAGGCGGGCGTCGTCATGAGGGCATCGATATTTTTGCCCGTCGCGGTACGCCGGTGCAGGCGACCACCGAGGGCATCCTGGTTCGTCGGGGCCGGAACAAGCTGGGCGGCAATGTCGTCTGGGTGTTGGGCCCGGCGGGACAAAGGCATTATTACGCTCATCTCGATTCATTCGCACCTCTATCCGAAGGCCAGCGGATACAGCCGGGTACAGTGCTCGGTTACGTGGGCAACACCGGCAACGCGATAAACACGCCGCCGCATTTGCACTACGGTATTTACACGCGCAATGGCGCGATCAATCCATTTGCCCTGCTTGCACCCGTTCCGGACTAACGCCCCGAGGTGATGGCACGGCACGCTGCTTGCGTAGTCGACTACGGGCGCTGCGGATGCACTCATTCAGCACAAATCGATAGAAGGCAGGAAATCTTGTCGATGACATGCTTGCCGATTGTGCGCTCCCTGCACCGATTGCACTCTTTGCGAGCACCCATGTCCGGCGAAAAGGAAA
Organism: Noviherbaspirillum sp.; assembly: GCF_035944575.1. Taxonomy (GTDB): domain Bacteria; phylum Pseudomonadota; class Gammaproteobacteria; order Burkholderiales; family Burkholderiaceae_D; genus Noviherbaspirillum. The sequence continues at coordinate 12,501 of NZ_DASZBA010000234.1, read as the reverse complement.
CCATGATGGCGGAGAAAATAGGCACCCGTTACTTAGCAGAGCATTTATCGACGCTGGCAAGTATGCTGGAAGCGGAATGGATACGGGCCAACACGCTCGGAATACGACTCGACAGGGATTTGGCCCATGAAGCACGCGAGGTACGTCGTGTAGCGGACCGGCTGTGGGATGCAAATAGCTGTGTCGTGCTGGGCGACGAAATAAGATCAACCGCACAGACCCATGTCGTGCTGCAATTTGCCGAAGAAAGAAGGCGAGGTTGAGGGACATAAGCGCCATGAAAAAGCCGCCATGCAAGCTGGCGGCTTTTCATTACTGCCTGGGGTCAGGAGCACTATATCCGGGCGACCTTAAGCAAGGTGCTTAGTTGGTCTTTACCGCGCCAGGCGCTTTGGCGTTCTGGGCAGTTTCTGTTCCTTTCGGAGCAGTCCGTGCGTATTGCGTTTGGGTTGCCGGAATTTGACCATCGAATTCCTGGCCGCCGACGATGTAGGTACCGTCCGCTTGTGCCTGGCGCAGCTCGGCCATGACATCGGCGCGTGTCTTGGTGGATTTGCCGAGATTGTAGTGGGCAGTGTCATCGCTGCCCACCGCAAAGGCGGAACCGGCAACAGCGAATATGGCAACAGCGGCAATCAGATTTTTAGCGTTCATTTTGCTCTCAAATGGTTAAGTTGATGACTCAAGGCTCGGCGGCAAGGCGACATTGCTGCCCGTCGGGCCTGCCTCGGTGAGTCGCACTCTGTTGTGTGCTCATCGATGGAGGAAAGTCTAACCATTTCAGATAGAACGATAAACGCTGCAATCGGCAACACATTATTCCGATTTAAGAAATAATGCGGTTCGATGAATTGCGTTCATGATGGATTAAAGCGAAAAAAGAAGTGCCTTGGCCGTGATTTCTCCTGGCCTGCTGCCAAGCAGTTGTAAAAAATCAATTCAAATGCTTAATCTTTAGGCAGAATTGGGCCAGCCGCTGTCCAGCCTGGAACGGTGAATGGGCGGCGGTTAGGCAGCCTTGGAGGTGTGCGGACATCTCCCTGGCTGCCGCTTTGTTTAAGCGCGGAAGCGTTTGACGCCAAGCTGATATTTGCAATAAAACCAGGATCGAACATTGCCTGTCCGCATGAGGCGATATGAAGCGGGAATGCGGTGCGCGAACTATAACTGCGCGAATACCGCATGAAATGCCAATTCTTCGGGAGCGTAGCCTGCGCGAGCGCCGGAAAACGTTTCATTCGTTTCGGTCACCGATACTGCCTCATACAATTTCAATCGCTTCCAGCCGGTAGCTGCGCCTGACAAACCTTCTCCAGCGACTTGATAACAAATCAGTACCGCATCGCCGACACTGTCCAGACCGTAGGCATGTGGCTCAACGACACGAAAATATCCGTAATACCGTAATTTCAAAAAGCGCTTTTGGTGAATCGCCTGCACGATGAGATGGTTCAACTTGCTTCCCTTCCGTTACCTTCACAATCCCGCTCTCATGGGTAAATGCCTTGATTACGTCTTGTATGGCATGGCATCACCAGCCATAGATATGGGAAATGTAAAAACAAATTTCAGTACTGCATGCTAACGACCTGCAAAAGGCAGTTTCTCATCTCTACGAGCCGGTTTCCTGTTCGCCCCGGAGCATGTCCACTTCTGCGTGATTACCAAACAGCTTTTACTCTCTACCAAATATTACGGCGCATGAGTCTGAACAAAAGATGGCACTGAAAAGCTGGTCTTTCCGCATGTTTCATGCATTTAAATGACTTGAGTAATTTGCACAAGTTCAATGTTTTATTGGTGAAATTGTTACCAAAAATAACAATTCCCATGGCATCGATTCTGTTCGGAAAGGCCGTGCTAAGTGAAACGAAGGTTTGATGTGAAAATAGAAGTGCGAATCAAATCGATTCGATAGGCGATAGCGTAGCTTGCTTACTGGCTATTTGTGGAAAGTGCAGCCAAATGCAAAGAAATAACCAGATTTTCGTTTTTCTATTTACAAATTCTGGAATATTGTTACACTTTGATGCCACTTGCTATGGCATGTATTTTCTGCACATAAGAACAATTTCAATCGCCGAAAACATGTCCGACTGCCTGCACCGCAGGCAGTCATTCAGCGTAACGATTAATGCCATCCCCAACCCATACCTGGGATTTTCATAAACCCGCCACGAGCGGGTTTTTTCTTGGCCTCGGCCCTTAATGGGATAATCAGGCGTCCGTTTTCAAGTCGGACAGGATACGGTGGGCAAGCGCCTTTGCTTCATCGAGCGCTTCTTCCGGCGTAATGGATACGGCATTGACGACATGCTGCGCACCATCCTCTTGTTGTGCGCCGTTGCCACGGGTGACCAGTACGACGCCCTGATATTTACCGCCTTCAAGCCGCTGAATATCCGCCTCGACTACCCAGTCGGCCTTAGTGTATTTTTCTGCCGCCATATCAAACTCCAAAACCGCTTGGAGAATGGACCGGGGCTATTGTTCCATTGCGTTCGCGATTTCACGCCGGAATGGCGTCGCCTTCATCCCGGCGCGGCAATGGCGTTTATTGCGTTCTGAATGACCATGAACGATCGACGTTCACACCATCCACGTTGCCGGTGAACCGCACCTCATAGCTGGTATTGGGAGCCAGCGGCGAAAGTGGAATGATGGAAGCCGCCGATGTCGTATTCGACTCGATCATATGCGGATCGGAAGTGCGGTCGAGCAACCTGACCGGAAGTGCGTTGCCGCTGCTCGGACGCACGGTAAAGCTTTGCACGTTCACGGTCGAGGTAATGTCGGCATGCACACTGATCGGGTAACCGACTTCGTTGCGGTCCGGCACCGGATCCGGCTCTTCGCTGTCGCTGAAGAAATTCGTCGGTACACGTTGCTGCCCGTTGAACGGGTAGGTCACAAGATTTCCCGTTCCGAGGACTGGCCGCAGGCCATTGACCGCGAAGTTGGTGGTGATGTAGATGCTGCCTGTCGAGGCGGTGGAGGATGCCGCGCCGATCTCCTTGAATACCGGCTCGAAGATGACAAACCGGTGATAAATCGCCGCTACCAGATCCTCGGCGGCGTTGAAGCCGGAGTTGTCGCCAGTGCGCACGATGACTTCGCCGGTATATCCGCCTTGAGGGAAACGGTAGCCGGCGGCAGTGAGGCGGTCAAACAAGCTGACGCCGGTAAAGCCGGGCCGGCCCCGGACCTGATCGTGGGTGATGCCATTCTGTCTTTGGTAATCGGAATGTCCCTGGGCTGCGGCATCGATCTGGGCATTACGGGTGGTGACCGGCAAACCGATCTGCTGGCGCCGGTAGTTGAACCAATTAATGCCATCGGTTGCGGTATTGCCGGTTGCTGCCGGCCCGCCGGTTTCCTGCAGCGGTGCGCTGGTGGTAACGAGCGCGGGGGCGCCATCGCCTCCGCCGCCGCAGGCGGAAAGTAGCAGGGACGCCAGCAGGGCGGGCATCCATATGAATTGGCGAAATGGTCGCACCATGAATATGTTCCTGAATTAAAAAATTGGCAGCTGAACTCGTACGATACACGCAGTGCAGTCTGACCTGGACCGAAGCCCGGGCCGGTTTTTAGATGGCGCGATGTAGAGTTGGTTGCACCACGATCGCAAATAGTTCAAGGCGGCAAGGCAAGCGCTTTGCACTTGTTGTGCATTTAACCGTAGCCCCAATGGTTGCCGCTTGAGATTTGTCAGGCATTGTCAACCGGAAAACGTACGGTGATTTTCAGACCCGGGCCGCTATTTCCTGCGCTGGACAGGCAAACCGTTGCATGGTGCATGGCGGCGAGATCACGAACGATTGCCAGGCCCAGCCCGCTTCCTCCCGAATTAAGTTCCTGGGCCGACGGCGCGCGGTAAAACGGGGAAAACACGCGCTCCCGTTCGGTTTCGGGGATGCCAGGTCCGCTGTCTTCGACCTCGAGGATCGGCTGGCCATCATTGAATACCCGCAATATCACCTGCCCATCGACCGGCGTGTACCTGATTGCATTGTCGATCAGATTGATTGCCATTTCATGCAGCATCCATGGCGTTCCGCGCACCATGATTTCAGCAGTCGCATCGAGCGACAGGTCGATATTCCTTTTTACCGCCTGCGCTGCCAGTTCAAGTCCTGCCTGCCGTGCAATGTCGGTGAGCGAGACCTCGACCATATCGGCTTCGGCGGCACCATGGCCGGCGCGCGCCAGCGTCAGCAGGCGATTGGCCAAATGCACGGTGGCATCGGTGGTGTGGGCAATGCTCTCGACGATGGCGCGCATGGCCTGCGGATCGTTTTCGCGCAATGCCAGTTCGGCCTGGGTCTTCAGCACGGTGAGCGGTGTGCGCAACTGGTGTGAGGCATCGGCGATGAAGCGGCGTTGCCCGGCGATAAGGGACTGCAGACGCGCCATGTAACCATTCATCGCGGCGACCAGCGGGCGAACTTCCTTATGTACCATCGACGCATCGAAATCGGCCAGATCGGTCGGCGACCGCGCTTCGACGTCGGCCTTCAAACGCATCAGCGGCCGCAAGACGAAGCGCACGGCGAACCATGCCAGCAGCGCAGCGGCCAGCACCAGCGCGGCCTGTCGCCACAAGGTAGCGAACAGGATCTGGCGCGAAAGATCCCGCCGCGCATCATGCGATTCGCCAACCTGGATGAGGGCGATGCCGCGCATCGAGTTGTCATACACCGGCTGATAGAGCGCAGCGATGCGTACCGGCTCACCCCGGTAGCGCGCATGGTAAAAGTACACCAGCGCGGGATAGGCTTCGGAACGCCTGATATCCGGCGGCAGCGGCGGCAGATCGTCATAGCCGGAAACGAAATCGCCATTGATGCCGGTCACCTTGTAATAGATGCGGCCGAGAGTATCGGTTTCGAAGCTGTCGAGCGCCACATAAGGCACATCGGCCACCACTTTACCGTTGACGATGGCGACCCGTTCCGCCAGGGCGCGCGTGGACGCGAGCAACGAGCGGTCATAGGCTACGTCGGCCGCTTCCAGCGCATTGCGGTAGACCGACACCGCATCGATGGCGACCAGTATTCCCAATGGGATCAACAGCCAGCGCAATAGCTGGCCGCGCAGGCTTCCCAGCCGCTTCCTGACCGGTGCGGAGCCCGTCGCCATCGTCATTGCGTATCCGGCGCTTCCAGCAGATATCCCAGCCCGCGCAGCGTGGTGATGACCACCCTGCCGGCGTCGGCACGGTCGAGCTTCTTGCGCAGCCGATGCACATAGATTTCGATCGCGTCGAGATTGGCCTGATCATCGAGCGAGAATACTTCATCGAATAGTTTTTCCTTCGACACGGCCTTGCCGGCGCGGTGGATCAGCACTTCCAGTACCGCATGTTCGCGCGGCGTCAGCGCAAGGTTTTCGTCGCCGTAGCGAAACATGCGCGACACGGTATCGAAGGACAACGCACCACAGGCAAGCGTGACGGTCTCGCTACCGCGGCTGCGCCGCAATAATGCCTTCACCCGCGCTTCCAGCTCGGCCAGCTCGAACGGCTTGGCGAGATAATCGTCGGCGCCGAGGTTCAGCCCCTGCACCCTGTCGTTCAATCCGGCGCGCGCCGTCAATACCAGGACCGGAATCTTGCTGCCGCGGGCGCGCAGGCGCTTGAGGACATCGAGTCCGTCCATCTTGGGAAGGGTGAGGTCGAGGATGACGAGCGCATACTCCTGGGTGTGCAACAGCGCGTCGGCATCGGCGCCGTTCATCGCGCATTCTACGGGCAGGCGCGCATCCTGCAGCGCCTTGCTGATCCAGCGAGACAGTTCGGCGTGGTCTTCTACCAGGAGAATGCGCATGTCAACGAATCAGGCCGAAAGCGTTTTGAAAGCCCGCAGCCGGTAAGCTTGATACCGGCAATGCGGAAATGGGCCGGGAGCATAGTCCGGCACGGTTTTGCATCATACTCATATTTCCCCGTTTGCAAAAATCGAAAGGCAAGGACCCATGCGGATTACCTCGGTACTTTTCCCGCTGGTTGCAGTCGTGCTGATGTATGCAAATGCATCGCTTGCAGCGGGTGGGATTCCGGAATGCATCGTGCCGGCGAAGCCCGGCGGCGGCATGGATCTCACCTGCAAGCTGACGCAACAGGGATTGCAGGCGGGCATGAGCAGGAAGGATGACGCGCCTCAACTGCGCATCAGTTACCTTCCGGGCGGCATCGGCGCGGTCGCGTGGAGTTCCATCGTATCGCAACGCCGTTCGGCGCCCGACACATTGGTCGTGTACTCCGGCGGATCGCTGCTGAACCTGGCACAGGGCAAGTTCGGCAAGGCGTCGCCCGCCGATGTGCGATGGGTGGCCGCGGTCGGCACCGATTACGGCATGGTTGCGGTACGGGCCGATTCGCCCTACAAGACCCTGCGCGAGCTGCTCGATGCGCTGCACAGCCAGCCGGCGAAGGTGACAATAGGCGCAGGCGGCACCGTCGGCAGCCAGGATTGGCTGAAGATGCGCATCCTGTCGAAACAGCGCGGCATCGATCCGAAGACCTTGCGACTGGTTGCCTTCGAAGGCGGCGGCGAAGCGTTTACGGCCCTGCTGGCCGGCCATGTGCAAGCCGTCTCCGGCGACACGTCGGAAGCGACCGAACATGCCGCCGCGGGCAGGATCAGAGTCCTGGCGGTATTGTCGGACGCACGTCTGGCCGGACCGCTGGCGCATGTGCCGACGGCACGCGAGCAGGGCTTTGATGTGACCTGGCCGATCATTCGCGGCGTTTATATGGGGCCGGATGTACCGGACGCCGATTACCGGCGCTGGGTAAAGACCTTTGACCGCATGATGGGAACGCCGGAGTTCGACCGGCTGCGCGCGGCGCATGGGCTGCATCCTTTCGCAATGACGGGCGACCTGCTGACCGACTACATCCGCCGCACGGTGGAAGCCTACGGCAAACAGGCAAAGGAATTCGGCCTGGTACGTTAGGGCTCACATTGCACCGCTCATTTTTGCAACCAGCTTTAATAGCCCTGCATGGCGGGCTTTACTTCAAGGACGCATGCCTTCCGATTTCCGCCCCTTTCTTTCCGCCCTGCTGATCAGCCTGACCGCTGCATTTCTGTGCGAATGGCTGAACACGCCATTGCCATGGATGATCGGCCCGCTGTTCGCCACCGCCTCCATGCGCATGGCAGGCATGGATCTGCATGCGCCGGTGCGGGTGCGCGAAGCGGGCCAGTGGGTCATCGGCGCGGCGCTCGGCCTGTACTTCACGCCGGTCGTCGTGAAGGTGCTGGCGTCCTATGCGGGATTCATCTTGCTTGGCATCGGCTTTGCGCTGGCTCTGGGCGTCCTCTGCGCATGGCTGCTGCACAGGTTATCCGGTATCGACCGCACCACTGCGTTTTTCGCGATGGCCGTCGGCGGCGCCTCGGAAATGGCGACGCAGGGCGAACGCCATGGGGCTGCGATCGACCGGGTGGCGGCAGCGCATAGCCTGCGCATCATGATGGTGGTGGCCATCATTCCATTCGGCTTCAAATTCTGGGGCGTGCATGGACTCGATCCGTATGTTCCGGGTGCCGCCGATGTGCATTACCCGGGACTAATGGCACTGGTCGTGCTGACGAGTCTCGGCGCGCTGGCGTTGAAATACCTGAACTTGCCGAATGCCTGGGTCATTGGACCGCTGGCGGTTGCGATCGGACTGACCGCATCGGGATGGAATTTGTCCGCATTGCCGGAGTGGATGGTCCATCTCGGCCAGCTCTTCATCGGCATTTCGCTCGGGACACGTTTCACACCGGAGTTTTTGCATACCGCGCCACGCTATCTTGCGAGCGTCGCGTTATGCACGCTGGTGGCATTGTTGCTCGCCGCCGGTTTCGGCTTCGGCCTTTCAGCGATGAGCGGCATGCATGTGGCAACGGCCATCCTCGCGACATCACCGGGCGGCATCGCAGAGATGAGCCTGACCGCAAAAAACCTGGAGCTGGGCGTGCCGATCGTAACGGCATTTCATGTGATGCGGATGGCGGCGCTGGTCCTGACGATCGGACCCATATTCCGCTTCGCCCGGCTGGCGCGACAACGGCGCGCGACGCGAAAATCGACGTCCGAAAAGAAGGAGTGAGACGTTCGCACGCCTCACTCCGAACCCCAGGAGAGCGTCGGGGAGAGAGATTTTTCCCGTACTGCAAGCTGGAACCGCGTCGTATGCCGGCCATCGTTTCAAATCCAATGCAATGTGCGCATTTTGTTATGTTTTATGCGCATGACCGTCCCAGCACTGCGGCGCTACGGATAAAGCAGGCGACGCACCGAAACTCAACAAGCCACATGCGCGTCTGCGGGAAACAATTCCCTTGCCAAACGTCCGGGAAATACCGCTACACTTGAACTCATTGCGCTGGTCTTAGTCTGATGGCAGGGCGAAACAATTTGTCCTGATCAATCTGCCTCCCCGTCCAAGCATGTCATTCCGGCCACATCGAATGGCATTTCCGTCAACGCATATCAACACGCATGCAGGAAAGTCGTCATAGCGTCTGGGTTATAGCGTCTGATTGAAGCCCGCTTTTATCGACGGGAAGCGGAGAACTGTGTCTTTTCTTGTCTGGTTCTTACCGAGATTTATTCTGCTCATGAAAGCTGTTGCACCCGGCACCGTTATTTTTCACCGCCATCGCGGGTATGGCGTCATCACCTCCGTCAATCTGTTGACCGGCTGGGTGGCGGCGCGTTTCGGCAGCGAAGTGCGTACCCTCGATCTCAATCTGTCGACCGACGAACTCCAGCATGCCGATGGCGAACCGATCCGCTTCCGGCGCACGCCGCCGGACCGCATGCCGCATGCGCGGCTGATGGCGATGGTGCGAGAACTCCATCGCGCCGGTTATCAGAGTTTGTATCTGTACAGCTGGCCGAAGCCGTCCGGACTGCACTGGCGCTGGCATCTGTTCACCGGTCAGCGCAACTGGATGGAGCGCTCATGGCGCGAAGGCTGGTACGGCTCCGGCGCCGATTACAACTTCAATCCGATCATGGGATGGGGCGATGCGCCCGGCGCGACCGCCCAGGAACTGGTGACGGCGCTGGCACGCTTCGACCCGCATGGCCTGTCGCAGGCATTGCGCCGCGACGAAGACCATACTGCGTGGTTCGACGCCGTCTGCGAAGCCTTGCTGCCGAACTATGCCTATACACTCGGCTGGGATTATCGCGACGGACCGACGCCGGAAAACCTGCCGGTGATTCCGGTGCGGCGCGGCGTGCCGGCTTATGCCGGACCGCCTCTGCCCTGGCCTCCGGGCTGGGCGCGCCTGTGGACCGGCGGCCGGGCGCTGGTGCGCACCGGCTTCAAAACAAATCCCGCTGGCGCCCCTTCCGACGCCGTTCGTTGATCTGCGCGATCGACGTTTCCCGCGGCCCGGGGAGCAGGGTGACCGCATCGCCGGCACTGACGCTTCCGGGCGCCACTACGCGCAGATAGAAGCCGCTGTTGCCGGCCTGCACCATCATTTTCGACGCATGCGAAAAGCCCATTTTCGCGTTGAATTTGAAGCACGGCTGGCGCGGCTCGGTCACTTCCAGCAGCACGCCGCCGATCTGGAGGCGATCGCCTACCCATACATCGCTTTCCAGAATGCCCTCCAGCGTCAGGTTCTCACCCATCGAACCGGGCGGCAGCGGTTCCTCCCGCTTCAACGCCGCCTGCCGCTGCATGGCCCAAAATGCATAGTGCTCCGATGGATAGGCGTACACCGCCTTGTTGAGGCCGCCGTGCACGGTCGGATCGGCCTGCTCGTCGCCGCTCAATCCGAGTTTTTGGATGGCGACCGCGCCTTGCACCGGCTGCTTGTGGATGCCTGTGGCGATGCGGCGGACCTGGCTTGATTGCTGAATGAAGAGATTGCCGATGCCGCCGATGTTGATACTGAGGACGCGTTTGGACATGGATGAAGCGATATGCGGGAAGATGGACGTCGGTTTCAGGCGGTCACCACGGTACGTGCCGACTTCGCGGCCGCGGCGCGCGATACCAGCATCGCGATGATGAAGAATACCGCCGCCACGAATGATAGATGACCGGTGCCGTCCACCGCAATAATCAAACCGCCAATAAAGGCGCCTGCCGCCTGCCCCAGGTAGATCGCCGATGAATTCAGCGACACCGAGGCCGACGCCAGCTGTGGCGCCATTGCCACCAGCCGCACCTGCTGCGCGCTGTTGACGGCGAAACAACCCAGGCCCCACACGAAAGTCAGGATCGCGGTAATCGTGAGCGAGCCGTGCGATAGCGGCCACAACAAGGTGGCGGTCAGCATGCATCCCATCGCAATCATGCCGACACGGACCGGCCCGACGCGGTCCATTACGCGGGCCCCGATGACGTTGCCGGTGACGCCGGCGGCACCGAAGCAGAGGAACATCGCACTGATGATATTCGGCGTGGCATTGACGAAATCCTTCAGCACCAGTGCCATGTACGAAAAGATGACGAACATGCCGACCGCTTGCAATGCGGTGACCGAAATCGCAAGCAGCAGCGGCGTGTTGCCAAACAGGCTTTTCCACGCCGCCCGGTCCATCGCCGGGATGAAGAGGCGGGAAGGAATCTGCATCCATACGCCCACGGCGAACACAGCCGCCACCACACCGACCAATCCCATGGTCGGTCGCCAGCCGATATGCGCGCCGAGATAGGCGCCGATCGGCGATCCCACCACTGCCGCGATCGACCAGCCCAGAAACACCAGTCCGATGGCTTTGCCGCGCTCTTCCGGCGGCACCATCAGGCCGGCGGTCGCCGCAGCCTGCGCGGTGAATAATGCCGCGCCGATGGCGGTCACCATGCGCGCCAGCAGCAAGGCGTTGTAGCCGGGCGCGAATGCGGCCAGCACATGCATCACCGCGTACAGGGCCAGTGACGCCGTCAACAACTTGCGCCGCTCGATCGGGCTGGTCCAGCTTGCCAGGAACGGGCCGCCGATGCAGATCGTCATCGCGAATGCAGAAATGAGCATGCCGATCGCGGCGGGCGACTGCGATAGATCCGCGCTGAGTTCATTGAGCATGCCGGGCACGATCATCACGCCGGTGCCGATGGCGAAATTGCCGAGGGTAAGGGACCACAGTTTGGATTTCATCGGACAAGTGTAGCCAAAGGCGCACGACCGTGCTGAAAGGCTTGTTGCCGGCTGATGTAACGCGTTGTTTGCAATTGACGGATAAGTGCCCGGATTTCGTGCACGCCGTACGCAAATAGTGCGCAAGTGGATCGCTGGAGTGCAAATTCGGCGGCTCTGACAGGACTTCGCCCGGCATCGATACGGCACACGTCTTGCGTAATTGCACCGTCATTGTTCGACGGTGTTTTCGTCGATACACATGGATTACCTACACAAGCCATAGCGACTTGCCGCGGCATACGCTTAATCATCAACAAGGAGATCGTTCATGGATCGTCACACCGTCACGCGGAAAATCATCGAAACCAAAGTAAGGAAGGGCCTGAAGTGGAGCGACATCGCGGAAAACATCGGGCATAGCAAGGAGTGGGCAACCGCCGCCTGCCTCGGACAGATGACTTTCACCAAGGCGCAGGCCGAAGTCGCGCAAAGCCTGTTCGAACTCAGCGATGAAGAAGCCGCGTGGCTGCAGATCGTGCCGTATAAAGGATCATTGGCGACTGCCGTGCCGACCGATCCGCTGATCTATCGCTGGTATGAAATCGTGAATGTGTACGGCACGACGATCAAGGAATTGATCCATGAGGAGTTCGGTGACGGCATCATGAGCGCGATCGATTTTTCAATGGATATCCAGCGCGAGCCGGACCCCAGGGGAGACCGGGTGAATGTGGTGTTGTCGGGGAAATTCTTGCCTTACAAGGCATATTGATGGTCGTTCTGCACCCGTGGCAAAGTAATGCGAAGCGACTTCACTGCCTTCCTTGAAGGCCGCGTTGTGAGGCCCTTTCCCATGCGAGGGGAAGGGCGGGTCACTTCGTCCTGTTGTCCAACGCCTCCGGATTCAGGATATTCACCGCCCTGCCATTTGCGAAATCCACCACGTTCTGAAATGCGGCCCGGAAGTACAGCTCATAACTATCCTGTTCGACATACCCGAGATGCGGCGTCGCCAGTACGTTCTCCATGCGCAGCAGGGGCGACTGCACCGGCAGCGGCTCAGTCTCGAAGACATCAAGCGCGGCATATCCCGGGCGCCCCGCCTGCAACGCCGCCTGCAAGGCGCCTTCCGTAACGAGTTCCGCACGGCTGGTATTGACGAACAGCGCATCCGGTTTCATGCGCGCCAGATCCGCTTCGGTGACGCAGCCGCGCGTCGCCTCGTTGAGGCGCAGATGCAAGGACAGCACGTCGGCCTCGTCAAAAAATGCCGCCTTTGACGGGGCAACGAGAAAGCCGTCCTCCAATGCGCGTTCACGGCTCGTCTCACGACCCCAGATCATTACGCGCATGCCGAATGCCCTGCCATAGCCCGCCACCAGCCGGCCGATGCGGCCAT
>NZ_DASZBA010000233.1:0-18536 GCF_035944575.1 Noviherbaspirillum sp. | reverse complement strand
TCGCGATGTCCGCATGCCGCACCAGGTCTTCCATCGTGTTGCCGTCATCCGGGTAGATGGCAATGCCGATGCTGGCCGTCAAATGAACGTCGCGGCCATCGAGGTCGAACGGCTGCTCCAGCGCCCACAGGAACTTCTTCGCGATGCCGGCCGCATCCTTTTGCGAGCGGGTATCCGGCAGAAGCAACGTAAACTCATCGCCGCCCACGCGGGCCAGCGTATCGCCTCCGCGCAGCTGCTTGCGCATGCGCATCGCCACCTGCTGCAGCAGCTGGTCGCCCTTGTGGTGCCCGAGCGTGTCGTTGATCAGCTTGAAGCCGTCGAGATCGACGAACATCACCGCCAGCGAGCTGCCGTTGCGGCTCGCATGGATGACGGCGAGGTCGAGCCTGTCCTTGAACAGGGCGCGGTTCGGCAGGTCGGTCAGCACATCGTGATATGCCTGGTAGGAGATGCGCTGCTCGGCGCGCTTGAGTTCGGTGATATCGCGCGCCACGCCGAAGGTGCCGAACAGCTCCTTGCGGTTCTTCTCCTCGTCGAAGGCATACAGCGCCGTCGAATTGAATGAGATCGTCAGCACCGTGTTTTCGAAATAGCGCTGTTCGGCCAATGCATTGCTGGACTTGAGCCGCAGCTCGACGTTGCGCGACGCCCGGTCTCCAACCCGCCGCTCCTGGAATACGTAACGCGCCTTTTCCAGATCTTCTTCATGCATGATCCGCGAATAATGGGAGCCGACCAGTTCCTCGCGCTCGAAGCCGAGCAACTGCTGCGCGCGATCGTTCACATAGGTGAAGTTGCCTTCGGGATCGAGCGTGTAGATGATGTCCGGCAGGCTGTCCATGAGATAGCGGTACAGTCGCTCGGAACATTCGAGCTGGTACTGCATCTCGCGCCGCTCCGCTTCCATCTGCCGCTTCTGCACCGCCTGCGCCACGCTGTTGAGCAGCTCCTCTGGACGGAACGGCTTGCGCAGGTAGTTGTACGCACCGCGCTTGATCGCGCCGATGGCTGCATCGATATCGCGTTCGCCGCTGACGACGATGACGGTGACGTCGATGCCCTTCTCGGCGATCAGGTCCATCGCTCCATGGCCGTCGAGTCCGGGCATGCGCAGGTCGAGCAGCACGAGGTCATAGTCTGCGGCACAGAGACGTTCCAGTGCCTCGAACGCCGAATGCACCACCTCCAGCCGGTAGTTGAACACGGACAGCAGGGCCTGCACGGAACGGGCCATTCGCACGTCGTCATCGACGATGAGGATGCGCGGCGCGGCGGGTACGGTCTTGACCGGTGTTCCTCGCAGTGCCGTAGCCATGGCGGTTGGTGTCGGTATCTGGACCATGGGAACCTTGCTTTAACGCGCGGCGGCGCGAGGGTTGGGGGATGGGGAAGACAAGGGAAGCAGCAATTCGAATACGGTGCCGTTTCCGCTGTTGCAGTGAATGTGCCCTCCCATTTTCGTCACCAGGCTGTGAACGATCGACAGGCCGATGCCCTTGTGGTCGGCGCCCTTCTGCGTGCGCACCGGCTTGAACAGGCGCGCCATTACGTCGGCGGGTATGCCCGGCCCGTTGTCCTTGACGCTCAGCGATGCATACTGGCGGCCATCCTGGCTGGTCACGCCTTGATAGCTGATGTCGATGCGGCCTTTGCCGTCCAATGCCTCGATGGCATTTTTCAGCAGGTTGAGAAAGATCTGTTTCAGCGCGCCCGGGTCGCAGGCCACCTGCACCGTCGGCGCCATCCTGTGCAGCGCGATGCTGACGGACGCCGGTGCGAACTCGGAGTCGCACAGCAGGTTCACGACATCGGTCACCGTTTCCGCGAGATCGGCCGACTTCGCCTGGGGAGCGGGTTCCAGTTCGGCGAAGCTTTCCACCAGCTGGGTGACGCGGTCGATCTCCTCCTGCAGCATCCCGATTTCGGATTCGACCGATTCCTTCCGCGAGATTTTCCGGTCAAGCACCGTCAGGTAATTGCGGATGATCGAAAGCGGATTATTGACTTCATGCACGATCGCGCGGGCCGCCGTGCGGTACTCCTCGACGGCCGCCTCCGCCTCGGGCGATTTCCGGACGACGGTTCGCTTGACCCTGATGAGCGCCTTGTTGGCGTGCTCGCCGAAGATGCGCAGCAGCTGGGTCCTGTTCTTGAGCGCGGGGATGTCTGCCTCATTCACCGCGGCAATCATGACGCCGGAATAGGTATGCCCTTCCGCGAGAGGAACGACGACGATGGTCCGCGTATCCAGCAGCCGGCACAACTGTTCGTCGAAGATGCTTGCGCCGGCCGATGCGGCGGACAGGAACATGACCTGCTTGCGCAGCAGCGCGTCGGTGATGCGTCCCTGCGGAGACAGGGGCATGCTGAATTCGGACAGCATGAGCGCGGCTGCATCGCCGCCCGCGCTGCGCAGCAGTCGCCCGGGCTTGTCGACGGTGAAGGACACCGCCTGCCCGAATCCGAAGAGGACGCAGGCCGACCGGGTAAGCGCGTCATACACGCTCGTCTTTTCATCGATCGCGCCGAAGGTCTGCGACAGTGCGCTTGCCAGCACCATGTCCTGCATGTGCGCGGCGATGGCGGCGCGCGCCGGTTGTGCCTGCCCCTCCGGGGCGATCAGGCGAAGCGGGCTGCTCTCGACGGCGGCAATATCAAAGCCGACATGCTCGCTGAGCTTTCCTGATTCCGTCCTCGTGGTGCGTTCGATGGTCTCCAGGTGTTCGGGGCGCAATCCGCACAAAGCCGCCACTGCCATGATCCGTGCATCATTGCGCGGGCGCGCGGCGATCTGGTCGGCCAGCGCGACGATGCGCAGCAGCGGATGGGTGGCCTGCAGCTTGGCTTCGCTCTCATGGTGGTAGCGAATGCTGTCGGCGATGAAGGAATCGAATTTCCATTGCTCCGCCACCCAGGCGCCCGCCTGCCCGTGCGTCATGCCCATGAACAGGGTTTCGCTGCCGGCCAGCGCCTCGTCCTCATCGCCCAGCAACTGGCTGACGCGATCAGGGGGCGCGGCTCCCAGCAGAACGAGACGGCCGACGTCGTGCAGCAGTCCGGCGAGATAAGCCTCCTCGGTGCGGGCATAGCCGAGCCGCACGGCGATCTCCCGGGCGGCCACGGCGGCCGCCAGCGAATGCGCCCAGAACGGACGCAGGTCGTAGACCGACAGGCCGGGAACGTCGTCGAAGGCATTCAGCACCGACTCGCTGATGACGATCGTCCTGACCATGTTCATGCCGATCGTCAGCAGCGACTGTTCCAGGCTCAGCACCGTGCGGCCCCGCCGGTACATCGGGCCGCTGGCGACATCGAGGATACGGATGGTCATCGCCGGATCGCGCCGGATCACGGCGGCGACTTCCGGCATGCCGGCATTGTCCTGGCGGGAGAGTTCGAGCAACTGGGCCAGAACTTGGGGAATGGCAGGAAGACGGACCTTCTTGAGGCGCTCGAAGATGGACAGCTCATCGACGGCGTTCATGGCGGTGGCGCTGTATCAGCAGGGAAGGCCGGTACCGCCGGCACGGCAACCGGCAGCCATGGCCGGAATCGATGCGCGCTTGGTCGCCATTTCCCTGTCTCCCTGAGAGTATTTGATTATTGACAAGAATAATAGCATTGATATTTGACCAAGGTCACGCGCGCTCGCGCCGGGCTTCGAGCCTTGGGCCGCACCCGGCCTGGCTTCCGGGCCGACTATATGACACGCCGGTTACCGGCCTGTGACATGCGTTCCCGGAAGCGGGAACGGAAGAGCCGGCCTGCTCGTCCGCCATGGACGGCGGACGAAGGCGGGGAAATGGAAGGAGGTGACGGGGACGCGAAACGCGCCGGCCCGGTCGTTACTTCGCCGTCGCCGGGCCGGGGAAGGCGCGGTTCCAGGTCGGGCTGATGGTGATTTCGTTGACGCAGGCATGGGCCGGCATTTCGGCGACGAAGCGGATGGCGCGCCCAAGTTCTTCGGGCTGCAGCATGCGCGCCCGCTCCTCGGGCGTCGGCGGCACCGGGCGCTTGTCCATGATCGGCGTCGCCACTTCGGCCGGACAGATCACGCAGGCGCGAATCCCGTTCACGCACTCTTCCATGTTGAGGCTCTCGGTCATCGCCACGACGGCATGCTTGGCCGCACTGTAGGCGGGTCCGGTGATGGCGGAGGTGTACTTTCCGGCCCAGGATGAAATATTGATGATGAGCCCGTCCCGCCGCTCGCGCATCGACGGCAGGACGGCGGCGATGCAGTAATAGCTGCCGTCGAGGTTGATGCGGACGACATCGTTCCATCCGCTCGTCGTCTGATCCTTCCAGTACCGGTTCGGCACATTTAGGCCGGCGCTGTTGACGAGGATGTCGACCGCGCCATGACGCTGGAGGATGGACCGGGCAGCCTGCGCCACCGCGTCGGCGTCGGTCACATCGAGCGCCATCGCCTCCGCCTTGCCGCCACTGCTTGCGATGGCCGCAGCTTCCTTCCCGACGAGTTCGGCGCGGCGGCCGGACAGCACGACCGTTGCGCCGGCGGCGGCGAGCGCCTGCGCACCCGCCAGTCCGATGCCCGAACCTGCACCTGTGATCCAGGCGATCTTTCCTGCCAGCTCGCTCATGTCTTCGTCCTTATCTGTCGCGCCTGCCGGAAATGCTGCACCGGCAGGCTGCGATGGTTCTACTGCTTCTTCGCGATGAAACCGCCCACCACGGTAGCGCCGGTGGCGGAGTTGGACAGTTGCAGCGCGCCGGCGAGTTCGGCCGGACCGGCGGTTGCGGTGCCCGGTGCGACGACCGGTCCGAAATACCGGCCGCTGAGGCCGCCGGTAAGCGCGCCGCTGCTGATGACGCCGGTCATGTAATTGGCGACGTTCTGCCCTACCGCTCCCATCGCGATCGTGGTGTTGAAGGAGATCGGCAGCAGAGCGCCGTTCTCCTCGCTGCGCACGCCGAAGACTTCGACTGTCACCTGCCGCGTCGCGAAGTTCGGCGTCACCGCCGCGGTGCCGCGGAACGGCGTCGGCTCATCGGTCGCATTCGGCGCATACCAGCCATGGACGGATCCGTTGTAGCGGACGGAACCGGTGGTCGGCACGGTCGACGGATCGGAGACCGCGCCGAATGCGACGAGTCCGCGGCGGTTCTTGTTGTGCTCAAGCGCGCCGGACCCGGCGGTCCATTCGACGATCTGCACCGTATCCTGGGTGAACCAGCTCGCCAGGTTGCCGTACTGCATACCCCGGTTGTTGAATTCCCGGTAGCCCTTCGAGCCCGGGAACGGGACGCCGGGGCCGGTACCGCCGGGCACGCCGTCGCCGGCATGCATGTCGCCGTCGCCGTGCAGGCGGTAGCCGAAGGTCATGTCCGGGTTGGTGCCGCCGCTGCGCCAGTCACCGGCGGCGAATTGCAGTCCCGGCGTTTCGGCGGTCAGGCAGTTCGAACTGCCGCAGCGCGTCGGCTCGTTGCGGGGGAAATAGCGGTTGTTGGCATAGTTGGCCTGCGTGCCGGACGGCCCGACGACCGACGCATCGTAGAAACCGAAGTCCGAACTCTGCGGCAGCGCCACCTGTGTGAATGCGCCGGCGGAATTCAATACCGTGCGTCCCCGGGTGGGATCGAAGACATCGACGATGACCGGCCGCTCCGTCCTGCCGTCCCAGGTCAATCCCAGGTTCCGCAGGATCAGCGCCTTGGCGGTCAGCCTGCCGCCGCCGTCCTTGGCGACACGTATTTCGGCGATGCCGCCCGATGCCGGCGCGAGGCCGAATGCCCTGGTTGCATCCACATTGGGGACCACCATGTCGCTGGTGGACCGGCCATAGACCTGGACGCCGGAACGGGTCAGTGCGACGCCGTTGTCCACGCGCAGGATCGTCTCGCCGCTGCACTGGAAGGACGCGCCATCGACGCAGGACATCGTCATAGGCCCGGATACGGGAGCCGGTGTGCCGCCCGGAGAAGGCGAAGGCGAAGGCGATGGTGATGGGGACGGCGAAGGCGATGGTGACGGAGCGGGCGATGCGGCAACTTCACAGATCTTGTCGGCGCCGGGCAGCGGATCGCCGAATACGTCGTTGGAGCAGCTGATCGAATTGGTCGCTGTCCGCGTTGCATAAGTGCCGTTCAAACCGTAGCGAACCTGCTGCGTGCCGCTGAACGTGCAGACACCGTATTCATCGGCGCATTTTGTCCATGTTGCGGGCGACGGCGTCGGCGTTGGTGTTGGTGTTGGCGTTGGTGTTGGTGTCGGCGTTGGTGTTGGTGTCGGTGTCGGTGTCGGCGTGGGTGTCGGTGTCGGTGTCGGCGTTGGTGTTGGCGCTGGCGTCGCAGCGGCGACTTCGCAGATCTTGTCGGCGCCTGGCAGCGGATCGCCGAAGACTTCATTCGAGCAGCTTATCGAGCCTGTCGCGGTGCGGGTCGCGTAGGTGCCGTTCAATCCGTAACGGACCTGCTGCGTACCTGTAAAGGTGCAGACGCCGTATTCGTCGGCGCACTTCGTCCATGATGCGGGCGACGGTGTTGGCGTCGGTGCCGGCGCGGGAGCAGGTGTGGGTGTCGGCGCGGGAGCCGGGGCAGGCGTCGGACTTGGCGTCGCCCTCGGCACCGCAACTTCGCAGATCTTGTCCGCGCCGGGCAGCGGATCGCCGAACACATCGTTATTGCAGCCGATCGAATTGGTCGCGGTCCGCTCGGCATAGATGCCGTTCAGGCCATAGCGCACATGTGTCGTGCCGGTGAAGGAGCAGACACCGTATTCATCCGCGCACTTGACCCAGTCGGAAGGCACCGGCTCCGAACTGTGGCCAAGGGCGAATGACTTTCCGGCGTTCGACGCGTCACCGCCTCCGCCGCAAGCGCTCAATGCACTGATCAGGGTTAGTAACAATCCGCTTCCAACAGGCGAGCGCCAATTTTTCATATGAATTCCCCGGTCCGTGCATAAAAGGTGATTCATCTTACAAACAGCCTGTTGTGTGCAATTGATAGCTATCAACCTCTTACGTGAGCATGTTCAGAAGGATGCAGAGAAATTCCGCACGACATTTTTCTCCGGAAAATTTCTTTCCTCAAGGATCGGAAATGCCCCTATTTGCATGTCGAAGCGAAAAAATGCTTTTACCGGAACGAGCGTGCGCCCGCATCGGCATGCATTGCCGAGAGTGCGTCGATGAACGCCCTGACGCGTGCAGGCATCAATCGGTTACCGGGCCAGATCACATTGATCGGCAATGGCGGCGGCCGGAAGGCGGGCAACACCTCCACGAGCGTGCCATTCATGAGTTCGTCGGCCGCCATGTAGTCCGGCACCTGCGCAAGGCCGGCGCCCTGCCCTGCCGCCCGCACCATTCCCTCGCCGTCGTCGAGCATGATGCGATGCGCCGGATGCAGATCGAGCGGATTGCCCTTGACGCTGAACTGCACCGGCCGGCCACGCCCCGACGTCGGATTGCGGAACACGATGAAGTGATGCGGTCCCAGCCGCGCGGGATGGTCGGGCGTCCCGTGTCGTTCGAGATAGCGCGGGCTGGCGCAGAGGACCAGATGCTGCACACCGATCTGCCTGCTTGCCAGCCGCGAGTCCTCCAGGGGCATGATGCGGATGGCCGCATCCATGCGGTCCTTGATCAGGTCGCACACCTGGTCCGTCAGCCGGACGTCTGCCGTCATGCCGGGATGGCGCAGCAGCAGATCCGCCACCACCGGCAGCACCGTCCGCTTGCCATAGGCGATCGGCACATTGATGCGTAACTCGCCGCGCGGCTCGCCACCCGCGCCCGCGGCAAGGGCTTCCAGTTCGTCGATATCGGCCAAAATTTTTTCGCAGCGCGCGAACAGCGCTTCGCCGTCGGAAGTCAACGCAACCTGCCGCGTGGTGCGATGGAACAGCTTGATGCCAAGCTGTTCCTCCAGCCTGACGATGCGCTTGGCTACGGTGGATGGCGTGACGCCGAGCTCCCGTCCTGCCTGGGCGAAGCTGCCGTGCCGGGCGGCGCAGGCAAAGGCGAAGAACTGGCTGAATCCGCTCATGAGGGCCTCCGGTATTAAGGAATATTTTTCCTCAATGTTATGCCATTCATGGCTATTCCGGAATTGCCGGCAACCGCCGATACTGCACTGCATCCGTCGTCGGGACGACACTTTCAACCACAAGGAGAGATGACATGCATGTGCTTTCAAACCAGATACCCGGCCCGAGCGGGATTCCCGGGATCGACCACGCCACGCTGGCAGGCAGCGCCGAGGGCCTGCGCCGCATTTCAGTCTGGCAGCAATCGGTGGCGCCGGGCGGGGCCACGCCGCCGCACCGGCATGACTGCGAGGAAGTGGTGATGTGCAATGCCGGAGAAGGCGAACTGCATATTGGAGGAAAGGTCGAGCGCTTCGGCCCGAATACGACGGTGGTGATTCCCGCCAACGCCGATCATCAAATCATCAGCGTCGGCAGGGAACCCCTGCAGTTCGTCGCGGTGTTTTCCATGAGCCCGGTGCTGGCGCATTTCCCGGACGGGCAATCGATTGACTTGCCCTGGAAGTCATAGCCGACAACTTCCGCCGGACATGCGGCTGCTCTAGCCCACCCGGAAGACCGACACCGCGTCCACCAGACCCTTGGCATGCTTCGCGATCTCGCCTGCCGATGTCGCGCTCTGGTGGGCCAGCGCGGCGTGCCGCTGGGTGGCCTGGTCGAGTTCCGACAGCGACCGGTTGATGTGGCCGACGCCGGAGGATTGCTCATGCGATGCAGCCGCGATGTTGCCGACCAGGGTGGTGACGTTGCGGATCCGGGTGACGATCTCTTCCATGGTATGGCCGGCATTGTTGACCAGACTGGAGCCTTCGTTCACCTGCGAAACGCTCTGCTGGATGAGCTGGCGCACTTCCGCCGAGGATTGCGCGGTGCGTTGTGCCAGGCTGCGCACCTCGGCGGCCACCACCGCGAAGCCGCGCCCCTGCTCGCCCGCCCGCGCCGCCTCCACCGCGGCATTCAGGGCAAGGATGTTGGTCTGGAAGGCGATGCTGTCGATCACCGCGATGATCTCGGTGATCTTCTTGCTGGATTCCGTGATGCCGGACATGGTCGTGATCACGCGTGACACCACCTGCCCGCCGCTCTCCGCGCTGCGGCTGGTCTCCGCCGCCAGCCGGCTCGCCTCGTTCGCGCTTTCCGCGTTGTTGCCCACCGTCGCCGTGATCTCCTCCATCGAGGAGGCGGTACGGCGCAGCTGGTCGGCCTGGCTTTCGGTGTCGCTCGACAGGTCGCGTGCGCCGTCGGCAATGTCGGCGGTCGCCCGCTGCAGCACGAATGCGCCGTCGCGTACGTCGGCGACGGTTGCGCGGATATTGATCGCCACCTGCGACAGCGCCCGGGTGACCGCACCGATCTCGTCGCTGCGGGTACTATCGATGTGCGACTGCAAATCGCATGCGGCGATCCGGTTGGCGAATGCCGATGCCTGGCGCAGTGGCCGGACGATGGAGCGCGACAGATACAAGCCGGCGCCGGCGGTGATGCCGACGTAGGCGGCGAGGAAAGCCCAGAAGCCGGTGGTCGGGCCGGTGGTGAAGGCGGCAGCGAAAGCCACGCCGGTCAGGTTGACCGCCGCCAGCGATGCCCACAACGGTCCGTTCAGGCCCAATGCGCGGAAGCGCTGGCTGACACGGTCCCATGGCGTCAGCCGCACGACCTCCCCGAAACGCACCGTCAGGCGCTTGTCGCCTTCGCGCATGCGCTTGTACAGCGGTTCGATGGCATTGACTTCCTCGCGCGACACAGCCCGGTGCGCCATGAGGCTGCCGGTGAAATTCCGGTTTGCATCGAACAGCGGCATGATGTTCAGCCGCACCCAGTAATAGTCACCGTTCTTGCGCCGGTTCTTGATGATCCCGGTCCATGGCTGCTTGCGCTTGATGGTCCAGGTCATGTCCGCAAACACCTGCATCGGCGTGTCCGGATGGACCATCTTGCCGCTGGGGGTGCCCTTCAGTTCTTCCCACTCGTAACCGCTGGCCTCGAGATAGGCCGGGTTGGCGTAGAGAAATTTGCTGTCCTTGTCGCCCTGCAGGACAAGAATGGATGACGGTTCCACCCGGTATTCGGTGGACGAATGCTTGTTGTCGCTCATGGGTCTCCTCTGTTGGAATTGTTTTATGGCAACACTGTCAGCATATCGCATTTCCCCCGCAGGAAATAAAAGCGTCCCTGCATGTGTTGCTTTAAGGAATAGCCGGTGTCCGGAATTGTCTTACAGTCCTCTCGATTGCCTCATCGCCCGCCCCTCTCAACGGTTGACGAAACGCCAGGAATGAAGCCGCCTCCTGATATTTTTTCTGCACCCGCGGACTTTTGTGGTTAGGACTACAATGCTTGCTTTTGTGCAATATTGCGTGTAATTGTGTCCCTGAACGGATGTTCCGGCATCAATCGGGACGCTTTTTCCCTCGCAGCAACGTTACGAAAGACGTGTTGCGAAAACCGGGGCAAAAGGCAATCTCTGGCGATGCGGGAAACGTCCTGTCGAACAGGTTTTGTCATTTGAATCACTTCAACCCGAAGACCGCGCTGGTCCGAAAATTAATTACCAATGAAATACTTTCTAGCAATCGCCTCCTTTCTCTTCGCCGTGAATAGTCAGGCGCAGCAAATGCAGAGTCCAATGCCCAGTTATGTTGTGCCCCCAAGCCCGGTTTATCTTCCGGTGTCCCAGAGGCAGAATGAAGAGGGACTGGTGATGGTGCGTGTACTGATCAATGTGAGCGGCGAAGTCGAAGGGGTTGGATTACACAAATCGAGCGGATTTTCGCGTCTGGATGATTCGGCACTGGCGGCGGTTGCAAAGGCGAAATTCCAGCCTTTCCGTTCCAGCAGCGCAGCACCGCGGGCCACCTTCCTGGTGCCGGTCCAGTTCCAGCTGGACCCGCCACTTCCACCGGCCGGCGAGAGCCAATGAATGACATGACCAAGGCGTTCAAACCCTGACATCCAGACCATGAACATCATCAAACTGGCCATTCTCCTGGCAATCTGTTTTTTCGGATATCAGCAATGGGAGAGAGATCACAAAGACGCATCCGCAGGTATGTTCGGAAATGATTCGGAAAGGGAGTCAGGCACCGGATTCGTGACGCTGCCGCCGTTTGATGGCGCACAGGGAAAGCAGGTTGTCATATTCGCGCCTGAAAACTGCCCGGAAGATGGCGCAAGAAGAGCGGATGATCTGGCCAGCCAGCTGTCGAGAATGGGCATACCCGTTGTCCGTTCGCAGCATGCCAATTTCAGCCTTACCGACTCTTCAGCGGCCAATAAGGTGATGGCCGTGATGAATGGAGAAATTCCCATCGTCTTTGTAAAGGGAAGAGCGAAAGCGAACCCCAGTGTTGATGAAGTTATCGCGGAATATTCCGCATCTGCGCTCTAAGTACCAGGCCTCATTTCATCGATAGCGGCTTGCCGTCCCCGCGAAGTTCGAACGTCAGGAACCGGCCCTACTGCCGCCGGCCCCGGGTGCGAATGATCAGGCCGGGCGCAGGCAGAAGCGGACAGTCGCTGAAAACCGTCCTTTCAGCTATTCCCGGGTTCACTTGCCGTACTGTTCATCGCTGACCTTTTCCAGCCACTCCACGACTTTTCCGTTAAGACTTTCCTGGACAGCGATATGAGTCATTGCTTTGGACAGTGAAGCGCCATGCCAATGCTTTTGCCCGGCAGGGATCCAAACCACATCACCGGGCCTGATCTCCTCTACAGGGCGGCCCCATTGCTGCACTCGGCCGACGCCTGCGGTCAGATATGCCATCGAAACATCAACGCGACGTATCTTCTTCGGTGGCGATAGCGGATACGGGCCGCACTTCGCGGAGATCGGCCGGAGATTTGAAGGTTTTGATCTGGCCGTATTGGATACGGGGCAGTACGATAGGCGCTGGGCATTTATCCATATGAATCCTGACGAAGCCGCACGTGCCGCCAGGGATCTTCAAAGCAGAAGGATGCTTCCGGCCCACGTGGGGCGCTTTACCCTTGCAAATCATCCTTGGGATGAACCGTTCCGACGGCTTGCCGCATCCAGCGATGCGTCACAAGTCGCGGTACTTACCCCGAAGATTGGTGAGCCACTTTATCTCCAGGAGCAGAATCAGGGGTTTTCCCGTTGGTGGGAAGGTATTGAATAGAAGCTGAATCTGTATATTGGACCTCGTCCGGATGGCCGCTTAGGGTCGTTTTATGCCCGCCAGCTGGTTCCTGCAATGGCTGCTTCCCGGCGGGCACTAGCCCGGAGAGTACTGGAATAATCAGCGGCAAGGCGACAGGAACATATCAAAAATTCTCGAGAGACCTTGCTGCGCACGGTAATGATCAGCAGCGCCTGCGGAATCAGGCATTGGCCGACGGCGGCTTCGCGAGACCTTGTTCCCGGTGATCAGTATTAATGCAATGAGTTCTGAACATTGCTAAAAAAATCGTCCCAAGAAAACGCAAAGCCACCAGTTGAATGGCGGCTTTGCGTTTCAATCATCTGTCGTACCGGGAAGCCCAGCGCCCCGGCACGAAGGTGAAAGCCCCTCTTACTGCACGATCTTCACGAACTTGCCGGGCTCCGTATAGTGCAGCCATGTTCCCGCCAACGGACGCTGCCCGACACCCGGCTTGGTGTAGTCGCACACGCCTTCCGGAAACACCTCGTTCAGTCGCGCCAGTTCCTGTGCGGTGAATGTCACCTTGTAGTCGGCGGGATCGATCGGGCGCAGCTGGCACTTCACGATGTCCGATGCGGCCGGCTCGCCTGCGACGCCGCGCGGATACGAGTATCCCGGATACAGCGTGTTACAGGTCGATGAACCGCGCGTGCCGAGGAACTGCCTTTCCTTGATGAACACCGGTGCGGCGGGGCCGGTTGCGCCGGGCGCCCAGCAGCCGTCGGACAGGTTGGCCGGCTTGTTGCGGATGACCTTGTCGCGGCGCGGCGCATCGGAGGTGTCCTTCGCAATGTTGGCCAGCCACTCATCCATCCTGTCCAGTGCCTGCATGCCGACGAAGGCGGTGTTGATGGAGCCGCCGTTCCACATCACCATGTTGTCCGCGTTGCCGTTCGACTTGATCAGCCGCTCGCGCGTCATGTAGTGGAAGAACTTCAGGTGCAGGTCGCCGGTGGCGAGTTCTTCCGTGTCGAGCTGGTCCCAGTCGATGATCGGCATGGAAGCCAGCCCGCCGTTGCCGAGCATGATGCGGCCCGTTTCGTAGGCATTGGCGATGCCGACCGGGTCGCCCTGGGTGCGCTGCGGCGTGAAGGTGCCGTTGATGTCGTAGCCGCCGATCTTGTCATTCAGGTCGAGGAACTGTTCCTTGGTGATCTTCCCTTCGTTCAGGGCGCCGAGTCCGTACTGCACGCCGACGTTGTCCATCGCGCGGCGCGCATAGCCGGTGTCCGGATCGCGGCCGAACATGTTCACCCCATGGTCCCAATGGGTCGGCCGTGCCCCCATCGGATTGGTCACCGGATCGAATCGCGCCTCCTGCGGCACGACGGCGTTGAACACCGCCGAGGTGTAGCCGTTCGGGCGGTTGGCGATGGTATCGAAGCGGTTGGCCCAGACCGAGTTCTGGTTGTTCACATGGTTGTAGCCCCAATAGCCGGATGCGGATGCCAGCTCCGCCTGCGTCCATGCCGTGCCTTTGTTGAAGTTGAAGTAGTTGTACAGCAGCCGCGCATCGGTGCTGGCCGGGTTGCTTGGGTCGGGGAAGCTGCAGCTTGGAATGATGCCGTCCAGCAGGCCCGGATAGTTGTTGCCGATCATGTACTGCTGCATCGCCGCGCCGGAGCAGCTCCAGCCGATGGTGTAGTTCGGACGGCCGACGGTTTCGATGAAGCGCTCCTTGACCATCATCACGGTTTCGGCGGACAGCACATCGTTGCAGTTGGTGCCAAACACGTTCAGCGATGCCGATGCGAGCCCATAGCCCTGCGAGAGAATGTCATGGTTCAGCACGCCGCCGGTGGTATTGCCCTGGCGATACCAGCCGCCGCCGCATCCGCCGCCGAACGGATACACGAGGCGCTTGTTCCAGCCTTTCGGCGCGGCGGTCGGGTGGATCGCCGATTCGGACTTCGGATCGTGCAGGATCGCGGTCTGGTAGATCGCGCGATTGATCGTCCCGGTTTCGAGGCGCACGATGTAGGGTACCGTCGCGCCGTCCTTGGTGGTCGTCGTGGTCATGTCTGCGGGCGCGGCAGCCTTGCCATCATAGGGCTTGTACGTATTGTCGAGCGCGCGGTAGAGGTAGTGCACCTGCGTCGGCACCGAGCAGTTTTCATCGGTGGCGGTTCCGAGCAGCGGGCCGCCCGGATAAATCCGGAAGGTATCGGTCTGGCAGAAGTAAGGCTTCTGGTGCGGACCGGAAAACACGGGGCCGGTGACCGGATAGTTGGTGAGGTGCAGCTTCCCGCTCGTACCGACCCAGCGGGCCATGATGGTGTTGCCGCCTTCCTTCAATCCGGTGACGAGACCGATCATGTGGCCTTCGTTCATCGGGTCCGGCTTGAAAGCGGCGGACTGGTCCTCGCCATTTACTTCCACCACCAGCGTGCGCCGGCCGTTGGCGTCGGATACTTTCGGCAGCGTCACATCGATCAGTGCATCGCCCCCGGTGACATATTCCGGCGTCGACGACACGAGCCGGACGACGGGCGCGGATGCAGGCGTGCCCTTCGCGTTTTCAACGCGGCTGGCAACGCTGGCCGTGTCGCCGCCGCCGCTGCAGCCGGCGAGTACGACGGCCGCAGCAGTAGCGGTCACCAATGTGAATGCCGCGGCGCTTTTGCCGCGGTTCGGTTTCGGATTCATCTTGTCTCCTTCGGATAGTGCGTTCTTGTGTGGATTCGCGTCGGGTCTCGATTAGGGCATCGAGGCGCTTTTTTTGCAGAATGGACTGCGGCCGGTACAGATGCAGCAGCGCATCATGCATCTGCCCGGATGGAAAGCAGGTGTTGAAAAGACGCCTGCGGATGTTCTGCATCGCAGACATTGCGGAGGCACTGTACTTGCGTTGCCGGAGCAACACGGAAGAGGAAGGATGCCCGGGCACGCCGGTAGTTTTCCGCCTCGTCCGTCTAAAATTTAACTGCCGCCTTCACGCATCGGCTTAAGCAGTATCAAGGAATGGCGCCCGGTTTGTTCTGCGATGCAGAACCACTGCGTTTTTATGCTGCTTCCGCAGGTCATCCGCGCGAAAACTGCCGGAAAATTCGCATATGCGAACAACCCGCTTCCCTGTGACCGGCATCAAACAATTTGTACGTCCGCCGTTCGCAGCCAGCGAACCTCGCTCGCAGGGCGATTGTCAGAATCCCAATATGCAATTGCTGTCCCGCAGGCCACGCCGCATTGTTTGCATTCCGGTATGAACGGGCAATATGTAGCGTCCTATGTCATCTGGCATACACAGGACCAGACCGGCTTTTGCTAAATTCGCAGGTTTTTACTGATTGCCAGGATCCGTTGTTCCGGCGCTCGGCAAACCTGTAAAACTTAATACAAGGATACTGGATGGCAATCGGCAGTAAAGGCGACGAAGGCGGCAGAAAGCCGCTGGAAGTCGAAGGCGGTGGCGACAGCGCCGGGGTAGCGGCAAACGCAGAACTTGAAGGAAACAGTTACCACCCGCTGGGCGGCCCGGGCATCCGGCATTGGCAGGCCAGTTACATTACCCGGCCCGGCCTGGGTGACCGCAGCAGCGTTTTCTTCGCGGCAGTCGAAATGACGCGCATGCCCATGGTGGTCAGCGATCCCAACCTTCCGGACAATCCGATCGTTTTTGTCAACCGCGCTTTCATCGACCTGACGGGATACGAGGAACAGGACGTGCTGGGCCGCAACTGCCGTTTCCTGCAGGGCGAACTGACCGATCCCGACACGGTGGCCGAAATTCGTGCCGGAGTTTCGGAAGGACGGGCCGTCGCGGTGGACATCCTGAACTACAAGGCCGACGGCACGTCGTTCTGGAATGCCCTCTTCATCGGCCCCATCTTCGACGAGCAGGGCAAGCTTCTCTACTTCTTCGCATCGCAGATCGACATCACCCGCCGCCGCATTTCCGAACAGGCGTTCCGCCAGGCCCAGAAAATGGAAGCCATCGGCCAGCTCACCGCCGGCCTGGCGCATGACTTCAATAATTTGCTCCAGGTCGTCACCGGCAACCTCGAAGTCGTCGAGCCGCGGCTTCGCGACGACGAGGTCGCGCTGCAAGCCATCCGGAATGCCCAGCGCGCAGCAGAAAAGGGAGGCAAGTTAACGCAGCAGCTGCTGACTTTCGCCCGCAAGCAGCGTCTGGACCCGAAACGCATCAACCTGAATACCCTGGTGGTCGAATTCAGCGAAATGCTGGTGCGCACCCTGGGCGAAAAAGTGGATCTCCGGCTGGACCTGAAACCGGGCCTGCCTGCCTGCACCATCGATCCCGTGCACATGGAAATGGCGCTGCTGAACGTGCTGATCAATGCGCGCGACGCCATGCCACGCGGCGGCAAGGTGACGGTCGCCACCGCCACCATGCACGAAAAGGACCGCACCGACGCGCATCATGTGCCGGCCGGCACCTATGTCATCCTCTGCGTGATCGACGAGGGCGAAGGCATGGCGCCGGAAGTCGTGCACCGCGCGACCGAACCCTTCTTCACCACCAAGGAACCGGGAACCGGCCTTGGCCTCGCGATGGTCCACGGCTTCGTGCAGCAGTCGCACGGGCGTCTCGAAATCGAAAGCAAGGTCGGCAGGGGCACGGCGGTGCGCATGATCTTCCCGGTCGCAGCCGAACGCGCCGTGCCTCTCAAGCCGGAAGGCATACCGGATCTGATACCCGATCCGCAGATGCGGGTACAAACGATTCTGCTGGTCGAGGACAGCGACGATGTGCGTCAGGTCACTGACGCCTACCTTCGCTCGCAGGGATACCGGGTGCTTACCGCCCACAGCGGCGAATATGCGCTGGAGCTGATCGACCAGTACGGCAAGGTGGATCTGCTGTTCACCGACATCATGATGCCGGGCGGCATGAACGGCCTGATGCTGGTCGAGCGGGTACGGGAGCGCATCCCCGATATTCCGGTCCTCCTGACCACCGGTTACATGGATGAACTCGCCGACAAGGGCATCAATACATCGTCCTTCACCATCCTGACCAAGCCGTACCGCCGCACCGAGCTTTCCGATCGGATCCGGTCCGCACTGAACAAGAACATGGGGTCATCGCCGCGGACGCTGCCCAACTACCGCCATGAAGGCTAGGCCAGGAATGCATCCGCATCTTCTCTCGGTCGATGATGAAATCGACATGACCTCGCTGTTCGAGACGTATTTCGTCGCACTGGGCTATCGCGTGTCGACCGCGCAAGACGGTAACGCGGCGCTTGCCATCGATGAGACGGATCCGGTCGACCTGCTGATCACCGACCTGGCAATGCCGGGCATGCGGGGAGACCAACTCGCGGCGCACTTTCATGAGCGCCGCCCTGACCTGCCCGTCATCATCGTCACCGGCTATGCCGGCAGCGAACGATTCGATAACCGGCGGATAAGCCTTCTTGCCAAGCCGGTGAGCATGGCATTGCTCGGCAAGCGTGTGAGCGACATGCTCAGCGAGGCGGAGAGCACCTGAGGACCGGTCCGCCGGAAGGCGGTTCCCGATGGTCCCGCACGATGTCCGCTTCCGCGATGGGCGGCAAGGAACATTCCCTGAACGAAGGCCGCGGACGCGGCACCGCGGAGCGACGGTGTAAGCTCTCGCCATGGACTCCCTCATTACCGCCTCCGCCCGCGCGCTTGCCGCCGGCGACGCGATCGGCGCCCTCAAGAGGGTCGCTTTGCGCGACGATCCGCCGGCACTCGCCCTGCGCGGCATTGCCATGGCCCAGCTCGGCGAACATCCGCGCGCCAGGGAACTTCTCCGGCGGGCCGCCCGCGGATTCGGCGCCCACGAGGCGCTCGCGCGGGCCCGCTGCATCGTTGCCGAGGCGGAAGTGGCGCTGGCCATGCGCGACTTCGGCGGCACGCCGCGATCGCTGCTGGCCGCATCGGCAACGCTGGAAGCGCACGGCGATCGCGCCAATGTCCTGCATGCCCGCCTTCTCGCGGCACGCCGCCTCCTGCTGCTTGGCCGCCTGGACGAGGCCGCCGCCGTGCTGGCGCGTTTCGATGGACGCGGCTTGCCGCCGTCGCTGACCACAGTGGCCGAACTGACGGCGGCTGAACTTGCGATGCGATCATTGCGGACCGGCGCAGCGCGAACCGCTCTGGCACGTGCACACGAAGCCGCGCACCGCGCATGCGTGCCGGCGCTGCTGGCGGAAGTCGCCGAGGCGCTGGCCATGCTGGATCGCCCTGCCGCCCGGCGTTCCACCGCCGGTGGCGAGCACCTGCTGCGGCTCGACGAGGTCTCGGCGCTCCTGGCCTCGGACGCGCTGGTCGTCGACGCCTGTCGGCGCGGAATGGGTACCGGCGACGCATGGCGGCCGCTGGCGCGCCGGCCGGTGTTGTTCACGCTGGCGCGGGCGCTT
>NZ_DASZBA010000232.1:0-7434 GCF_035944575.1 Noviherbaspirillum sp. | reverse complement strand
CCGTCTGGGTGGTCGACAACGGCGTAGTAAAGCTCACCCCGGTGCAGGTGGCCGGCGCATCCGGCAACGATATCCTGCTCGCCAGCGGCGTATCCACCGGGCAGACCGTCGTGACCGGCGGCGCCAATCTGCTTAAGCCCGGGCAAAAGGTCAGGATTCTTGGTGCGGACACCTCCGTCAACGGAGACAACAAGGTCGCCGGGGCCCCTAAATGAAAAGCGGGTTCAATCTGTCCCGCTGGGCGCTCGAGCACATCCCACTGACCAGGTATCTGATCGTCGTTTTGCTCATCGGCGGCGTACTTGGCTACAGCAAGCTTGGGCAGGACGAAGACCCGCCGTTCACCTTCCGCGCCATGGTGGTACGGGCAATCTGGCCCGGTGCGACCGCATTGCAGATGGCCGATCAGGTGACGGACAAGCTGGAACGAAAGCTGCAGGAAACTCCGTACATCGACAAAATCCGCAGCTATTCAAAGCCCGGCGAAACGCTGATCATCCTGCAGTTGCGCGAATCAACGCCGCCGAAGGAAACGCCTGCTGCCTGGTACCAGGTGAGAAAGAAAATCGGCGATATCCGCGGCACGCTGCCACCTGGGGTCATCGGGCCGTTCTTCAACGATGAATTCGGCGATACCTATGGGTCGATATTCGCGCTTTCCGGCGACGGATTCAATTATGCGGAAGTCAAGGATTATGCCGACTTCGTGCGGCAGCAATTGTTGCTCGTGCCGTCAGTTTCCAAGGTTGAATTGTTTGGCGTACAGGAAGAACGAATCAACATCGAGTTCTCGCACAAGAAGTTTGCGCAGCTTGGCGTGCCTTTCGAGGCCATCGTCACACAGTTGAATGCACAGAACAGCGTCGAGGCCACCGGTGTGCTGGTAACGCCGACTGACAATCTTCAGGTTCGTGTGACGGGTGCAATGCAGACCGTGCGCGATCTTGAAAATCTCGAATTGCGCGCCGCCGGCACCACGTTCCGTCTGGGTGATTTCGCGACCGTAAAGCGGGAATTCCGTAACCCGCCGCAAGACAAGATGCGCTACAACGGTAAGGAAGTCATCGGCCTCGGCATCTCGATGGAGAAGGGGGGCGACATCATCGACCTCGGTCGCAATCTGCAGAAAACCGTGGGCGACCTGAAAGGCAAACTACCGGTCGGGATCGAGCTGGAGCAGGTGTCCGACCAGCCCCGGGCAGTGACTTCGTCCGTCAACGAATTCCTTCGCACCCTGGCGGAAGCGGTCCTGATCGTGATGGCGGTTAGCTTCGTCGCACTCGGACTGCATACCAAACCATTGCGGCTGGATGTGCGGCCCGGACTGGTGGTGGCCCTGACGATACCGCTGGTGCTGGCGGTAACGTTTCTCTTCATGCGCATTTTTAATATCGACCTGCACAAGATTTCCCTTGGCGCGCTGATCATTGCGCTGGGGTTGCTCGTGGACGACGCGATCATCGCGGTGGAAATGATGGTACGCAAAATGGAAGAGGGCTTTTCCCGTTTCGATGCCGCGACGTTCGCGTACACATCCACCGCCATGCCCATGCTCACCGGCACGCTCATCACTGCCGCCGGATTCCTTCCCATTGGACTGGCGAAATCCGCTGCCGGCGAGTACACCTTCTCCATGTTTTCGGTGAATGCCCTTGCGCTGTTGATCTCCTGGTTCGCCGCCGTTTTGTTCACGCCGTACATCGGGTATGTATTGCTGAAAGCAAAGCCCGCGTCGGGCGCCGGCGGTCATCATGAATTGTTCGATTCGCCGTTTTATCGGCGCTTCCGGAAGCTGGTGGCATGGTGTGTTGAATGGCGCAAGACCACGATCCTGCTGACGCTGCTGGTATTCGGGCTGGGTGTTTTCGGTTTCAAGTTCATCGAGCAGCAGTTCTTCCCTGATTCCAGTCGGCCGGAACTGATGGTCGAACTCTGGATGCCGGAAGGGACCGCATTTGCCGCAACCGAGGCACAGGCGAAAAAATTCGAGAATTTCATCCGCAGGCAGGATGGCGTCGAAAGCGTTACCTCCTACGTCGGCACTGGAAGTCCGCGCTTCTATCTTCCGCTTGACCAGATATTTCCGCAAACCAATGTGTCCCAAATCGTTGTGCTGCCGAAGGACCTGCAGGCAAGGGAAGCGCTGCGTCTCAAGATTGTAGACGCCTTCAAGAACGACTTCCCCGAAGTGCGTGGCCGGGTGAAATTGCTGCCGAATGGCCCTCCCGTACCTTATCCTGTGCAGTTCCGGGTTTCCGGCACCGAGGTCGCGACCGTACGCGCGATCGCCGACCAGGTGAAGGACGTCATGCGTTCAAATCCCAATGCGATTGGGGTGAACGACAACTGGAACGAGTCGGTGAAAGTTTTGCGGCTCGATCTCGATCAGGATAAGTTGCGCGCACTCGGCATCAGTTCGCAGGCCGTGATGCGTACCGCCAATACCATCCTCAGCGGCACGACGATCGGCCAGTTCCGCGACAGCAACAAGCTGATTGATATCGCCATCCGTCAACCGGTGGAGGAACGTTCAACCATTACCGCGCTCAACGCCGCCAATATCCAAACATCGACAGGCAGATCCGTGCCGCTGTCACAGGTGGCACGTGCCCAATTCGTCTGGGAACCCGGTGTGGTCTGGCGCGAGGGAAGGGAATGGGCCATTACCGTGCAATCCGACGTGGTGGACGGCATCCAGGGGCCGACTGTATCCAGTCAGATCGATCCGGAGTTGAACCAGTTGCGGCAGGCGCTGCCGGCTGGTTATCGGATCGAACTCGCGGGAGCGGCCGCAGACAGCGGCAAGGCACAACAATCGATTGCCGCCAACGTGCCGCTGGTGATATTCATCATTTTCACGCTGCTCATGCTGCAACTGCATAGCTTCTCGCGTGCGGTGCTCGTGTTCCTCACTGGGCCGCTGGGAGTGGCCGGGGCCGCCATGGCGCTGCTGCTTCTGCAGCGTCCGTTCGGATTCGTGGCCCAACTCGGCGTTATCGCCTTGTTCGGCATGATCATCCGAAATTCGGTCATTCTTATCGACCAGATAGAACAGGATATCGCAGCAGGTGTTCCTGCTTGGAACGCCGTGATCGAATCGGCAGTGAGGCGATTCAGGCCAATCATTCTCACCGCGGCGGCGGCGGTGCTGGCGATGATCCCGCTGTCCCGCTCCGTGTTTTGGGGGCCGATGGCAGTCGCGATCATGGGTGGACTAATCATTGCCACGGCATTGACCCTGCTGTTTTTGCCGGCGCTCTACGCGGCCTGGTTCAAGGTAAAACGACCGGCCTGACCCACCCCGGAGATGGTCCCGCAGCTGAAAAATCGCGCGACCACTTAAAAAATCCAGTAAAATTCGCGGCTGAAGTTGAAGAGCTACCAACAAGGCTTAACAGGGCGACCGGATTTCACTTCATGGTCGCCCTTTGCTTTTGTGCATGATCAAGGCAAGCATATTCCCGCGAGGATGGCGAAATTGGTAGACGCACCAGGTTTAGGTCCTGACGCCAGCAATGGTGTGGGGGTTCGAGTCCCCCTCCTCGCACCACAAAATTCCTCATTTTTTGGACGATTCACATGTCAACTGCAGTCGAAACCCTGGATAAACTCGAGCGCCGCATTACCATCACTCTGCCGCTGGCAGACGTACAGGCAGAAGTCGAAAAACGTCTGAAGATCCGTGCCCGCACCGCGAAGGCGCCGGGTTTCCGTCCAGGCAAGGTGCCGATGAAGATGGTCGCCCAGCAGTATGGATATCAAGTTGAAACGGAAGTCCTGAACGACAAGGTCGGCCGTGCATTTAGTGACGCCGCCACGGAAAATAACCTGCGCGTGGCCGGCCTGCCGAAGATCGAACCGAAATCCGGTGAAGGCGTTGCCGAAGGCGCAGTGGCATTTGATGCCACGTTCGAGGTTTACCCGGAAGTCAGGATCGGCGATCTGTCGACCGCCGAAGTCGAGCGTGTGACAACCGAAGTCTCCGATGCCGAAATCGACAAGACAATCGACATCCTGCGCAAGCAGCGCGTTCACTACCACGTCAAGGGCGAGCAGGGCGCTCATGGCGACGGCGGCGCTGACCAAAGTGCACAGAGCGGCGACCGTGTTACGGTCGACTTTGTCGGACGCATCGACGGCGTCGAATTTCAGGGCGGCAAGGCCGACGATTACGCATTCGTGCTCGGTGAAGGCCGCATGCTGCCGGAATTTGAAGCCGCTGCAACCGGCTTGAAAGTCGGCGAGTCAAAGACCTTCCCGTTGCCTTTCCCAGCTGACTATCATGGCAAGGATGTTGCCGGAAAAACCGCCGAGTTCACGATCACGATGAAGAAGATCGAATGGGCGCACATGCCGGAAGTCGATGCGGAATTCGCCAAGTCTCTCGGCATTGCCGACGGCGATCTGGCAAAGATGCGCGAAGACATCCGGACCAACCTCGAACGCGAAGTGAAGAACCGTGTCAAGGCGAAAACCAAGGACAGCGTGATGGATGCGTTGATCAAGGCCTCCGAACTCGACGTGCCGAAAGCCCTGGTCGAACAGGACGTGGAGCGCCTGGTTGAAATGACCCGTCAGGACATGGCACAGCGCGGCATGAATGCCAAGGACATGCCTTTCCCTCCAGAGCTTTTCACGCCTCAAGCAGAGCGCCGCGTACGCCTCGGCCTGATCCTGGCCGAAGTCGTCAAGACCAACAATTTGCAGGCAACTCCCGAACAGGTCAAAGCGCAGGTGGAAGATTTCGCGCAAAGTTACGAAGACCCGCAGCAGGTGCTGAAGTATTATTACAGCGACCGCCGTCGTCTTGCCGAAGTCGAGGCCCTTGTTTTGGAAGAAAACGTCGTTAACTATGTTCTGAGCAAAGCCAAGGTGACCGACAAGCCGGTCGCATTCGACGAATTGATGGGCAACAACGCACAGGCGTAACTTGTTTGTGCAAACCGTCTTCAAAAGGAAAAGCACATGTCAGGACTGATAAGGAATTCCGCACTCGATACCGAAATGCTCGGCATGGTGCCGATGGTGATCGAGCAGAGTGGCCGGGGCGAACGCGCCTATGATATTTATTCGCGCCTGCTCAAAGAGCGGGTGATCTTTCTGGTCGGTCCAGTCAACGACCACGCTGCAAATTTGATCGTGGCTCAGTTGCTGTTCCTGGAAAGTGAAAATCCGGACAAGGATATCTCCCTCTATATCAACTCGCCCGGCGGGTCGGTGTCGGCAGGCATGGCGATCTTCGATACAATGCAATTCATCAAGCCTGACGTCTCGACCCTCTGCACGGGCTTGGCTGCTTCGATGGGAGCGTTCCTTCTAGCCGCCGGCGCCAAGGGCAAGCGTTTTTCACTGCCCAACTCGCGCATCATGATTCACCAGCCTCTTGGCGGTGCGCAAGGTCAGGCAGCGGACATCGAGATTCAGGCTCGTGAGATCCTGTATCTGCGTGATCGTTTGAACCATATTCTTGCGGAAAAAACCGGCAGGAGCGTGGAACAAATCAGCAAGGATACAGACAGAGATAATTTCATGTCCGCAGAAGATGCGGCTGAATATGGCATGATTGACAAGGTGCTGACTACACGTGCCTAAGTGATCAGTCCTCGCGGAACACGCCCGGACGTCACTGCGTTCGGGCGTTTTTGTTTTGGCGCGACGGATTCCCGGACCTGACCCGTTTTATTGAGCGGCGTCGTGACGAATCCGGAATTCGCAGGTAATATCGAATCCATCCCTACACATACGTTGCCCCATGTCTGATAAAAAATCCTCCAGCGGCGAAAAATTGCTTTACTGCTCTTTCTGCGGCAAGAGTCAACACGAGGTAAAAAAGCTGATTGCGGGTCCATCTGTATTCATCTGTGATGAGTGCATCGACCTGTGCAATGACATCATCCGTGACGAGGCATCCAGCATCGAGTCCGTCGCCGGACCAAAATCCGATTTGCCGACGCCTCAGGAAATTTTCGAGTTGCTCGGACAATATGTGATCGGACAGGAGACCGCAAAGCGCATCCTGTCAGTCGCGGTCTACAACCACTACAAGCGCCTGAAGCATCTGGGCAAGAAAGACGAAGTCGAGCTTGCAAAGAGCAACATCCTGCTCGTCGGTCCGACCGGGTCGGGTAAGACGCTTCTTGCGCAAACACTTGCGCGCATGTTGAACGTGCCGTTCGTCATCGCCGATGCAACGACGCTTACCGAAGCCGGCTATGTCGGTGAGGATGTCGAGAACATCATTCAGAAGCTATTGCAGAATTGCAATTACGAAGTGGAGAAAGCGCAGAAGGGCATCGTCTACATCGACGAGATCGACAAGATCTCACGCAAGTCCGACAATCCCTCGATCACACGCGACGTTTCCGGCGAGGGCGTCCAGCAGGCACTTCTGAAGCTTATCGAAGGTACGATGGCTTCGGTGCCGCCTCAAGGCGGCCGCAAGCATCCAAACCAGGATTTCGTGCAGATCGACACCACCAACATCATGTTTATCTGCGGTGGCGCCTTCGATGGACTTGCAAAGATCATCTCCAACCGCTCCGAGAAGAGTGGAATCGGTTTTGCTGCCAGCGTGAAAAGCCAGCAGGAGCGTACTGCAAGTGAGGTATTGCTCGATGCAGAACCAGAGGATCTGATTAAGTTCGGCCTCATTCCCGAGTTGGTCGGACGATTGCCGGTCGTCGCAACTTTGAGTGAACTAAACGAAGAAGCCCTAATCCAAATATTGCTTGAACCCAAGAATGCCTTGATTAAACAGTATGCAAAGCTGTTACAGATGGAAGGGGCAGAATTGGAAGTTCGGCCGGCAGCATTGCACGCGATCGCCCGCAAGGCGCTCGAGCGCAAGACTGGCGCACGGGGTTTGCGTTCCATTCTCGAGCATGCATTACTTGATGTAATGTTCGAGTTGCCTAGTCAGCATAACGTTGCCAAAGTAGTGATCGATGAGAACACGATTACCAATGGCGCCAAACCTTTGTTGATCTACCATGAGCAGCCTAAGGTTTCGGGAGCGAAATAAGCTCCCGGTACGGGATTCTCAAAAATGTAGCGGTTACAGTCCACTTTTTGCCTAGAAGCAGTACAATTTGTCTCACAACAATTATTTCCGGCTTCCACCGAAAAGCCACCCGAAGGCGACTTCGCGTGTGGCTTTTTTTATTGCAGTTTTGTATTGCACTTTAGTAAGCGAATTAGGGATTTTTTTGTTTCCGCTTGGACTTGAGTTTTTGGCTGCCATGCCAACATCATTAACAAGCTTTTAGACTTAGAAAAGGTTCGCCATGACGACTTCTACAACATTTACTGAACATACCCAACTGCCGCTGCTGCCGTTGCGGGACGTCGTTGTTTTCCCGCATATGGTGATCCCACTATTTGTCGGTCGTCCCAAGTCGATCAAAGCATTGGAAGCTGCTATGGAACAGGGCAAGA
>NZ_DASZBA010000231.1:0-9043 GCF_035944575.1 Noviherbaspirillum sp. | reverse complement strand
CGCTGCGGCTGCTTCTGGAACTATTGAAATTACAAAATCTCAGTCTAGAAATATTACGAGTATTAAAGTCAATGGAAAGGAGATTCTTGGTGCAACCATTACTTGGGGAAATACGGACAACGATGCAGGTCTAGCGGAACTTGTCAAAAACCAGATCAATGCCTACGCATCCAATCCAAAATTTACTGCTTCTCGTAGCGGCGCCGTCTTAACAATTACCTCAACACCTGCTGCTGGTGCTACTGCCAATGGTTCAGTTACAGTCGCTGGATCTGCGAACACGTCTTACACTAGTGTCACAGGCGGTGTAACTGCGGTAAATGATGCAGTTCCTTATACTTTTGTGCGCACTGATATTTTGCCTGGTGCAACGTTCCCCAGAGCCGGAACGCGCACAGATTGCGCTGCATCGACACATTGCACATATGATGAGGAAATAACGAATTTCGGGAATTGGTATGCCTACTACCGTACCCGTATGCAGTCCATGAAAACTGCTGCAAGTCTGGCGTTCAAGGAAATCGACAACAGATTCAGGGTCGGACTAATCACGATTGCAAATCAAAGCAGTACCGGTAATTACCTGCCTATCGATACATTTGTGTCGGGTACCAATTTACAGAAAGAGAAGTGGTACACGACTCTTTTCAACATTAGCCCAACTACCAGCACCCCCCTGCGATCTGCGTTGAGTATCGTCGGCCGAATCTACGCGGGTCAGAAACCGGTTGGGAACTCCGATCCTGTTCAATATTCGTGTCAGCAAAACTTCGCATTGTTAACGACAGATGGATATTGGAATACAGATGCCGATGCTGATGTAAAAGGACTAAACGGAAGCCCTGTTGGCAACCTCGATTCTGCTCAAGTTCGACCACAATATGAGGGCCCTACAGCAAGCTCAAATTCCTTGGCAGATGTTGCCAAGTACTACAACGAGATCGACTTGCGTACACCAGCACTAAATAATTGTACGAACGGAGCTTATACAGATTTGTGCACAAACAACGTCTTCGTCAGCAATACTGATACTAATGTAAAGCAACACATGACGACGTTCACGTTAGGGTTGGGTATTGACGGCACGTTGGCCTATACAAATGATTACAAAACCGCTTCAACTGGAGATTACGCAAAAATTTTGAATGGCACTGCGAACTGGCCTGTGCCTGCTGCTGATACTGCCACTGCGGTGGACGATTTATGGCACGCTGCGGTTAATGGCGGTGGAACGTATTTTAGTGCAAAAGACCCCTCACAGTTGACGAAAGGACTTAACGATGCGCTTTCTTCAATCGGCGCGAAGTTGGGATCTGGAGCCGCGGCTGCAACGAGTACGTTGAACCCGGTAGCTGGAGATAATTTTGCGTTCGTGGCGACATATACGACTGTCAAATGGCAAGGAAATCTCGAGGCGCGTGATATTGATTTGAACACGGGCGTGGTGAACCAAAACGCTTCATGGTGTGTTGAAAATGTGGTTGCAGGCTCGTGCACAGCGCCAAGCTCGGTAGTATCGGAAACGACAAATAGCGGTACATCGTATTTTTGTGCCACTCCAGGTGCTACATCTGCAACTTGCAATGGTCCTGGTCAAATTTTGGATGGTTCGGTGTGCAAGGTGAATATGCCTGTCGCATGTACCGGGACGATGGCCACTAAAGTAGGAGCGACGACGGATAGTCGCAAAATTTATATGCGGGACGTTAAAGGTGGCACGGCCAATCTTGTTGATTTCAACTATACGAATTTATCAAGTGCACAGCAGGGTCACTTTACTGGCAACTCTCTCAGTCAGTCGCCACTTTTAAGCGCAACCCAGAAGGCGGCCGCTGCAGGACAGAACTTGGTTAATTTCTTACGTGGTCAAAACGGGTTCGAGGATCGGACAAGTAATCCTCCAGAGAACAGGCTTTTCCGCTATCGGGAAGCAGTGATGGGCGATGCGTTAGAGTCTCAGCCGGCCTACGTTGGGAAACCGCAGTTTGCATACACCGATTCTGGTTATAGTGCTTTCGTCACAAGCAAGAAGGATCGTGCTAAGACCGTATTTATCGGTACAAACGATGGAATGCTTCATGCCTTTAATGGCGATACTAAGGCAAATGGTGGTGGTAACGAACGATGGGCTTATGTGCCGAGCATGGTGATTCCGAACATGTGGAAACTGGCGGATAAGAACTATGCAACGATGCATACCAACTATGTCAATGGCAGGGCTGTTATAGGTGACATTTGCCCGAAAGCCCCGAGCGGAACCTGCGATGCCAGTGAATGGCGGACGATATTGGTTGGCGGACTGAACGGTGGTGGTCGTGGCTATTATGCCCTCGACGTAACTGACCCCACGTCACCTTCACTTTTATGGGAGATTGATTCCAGTACTGAAAATAATTTGGGCTACAGCTTCGGTACACCTGTTATCACTAAAAAGCCGGACGGTACGTGGGTAGTGTTGCTCACGTCTGGGTATAACAACGTAAATCCTGGTAATGGACAGGGGTATCTTTTCGTTCGGAATGCCTGGACTGGAACGCACATCAGCAGAATTTCTACAGGGGTTGGAAGCACAACGTCGCCAAGTGGCTTAGGCAAGGTGGCAGGCAGAGCGGTCGATCCAATGAAGAACAACACCAGTCGATACGTATATGGCGGCGACTTGGAAGGTAACTTATGGCGGTTCGATCTTAGTTCCAATTCATCTATGGCATTTGCAGTACTGAAAGATCCAAATGGTGTTGGCCAACCTATTACCTCAACTCCTGAGATTAGCACTATCAACAAGAAAGATTTAGTGATGGTCGCAACGGGAAAGTATTTGGAACTAAGCGACTTGACGAATACGCAGAAGCATTCGGTATATGCAATTAAAGACGACAACGCAACTACGACGTTGAACAATCCACGCACTGTGCTCCAAGAGCAAATAATAACTACGGATAACGCAATTCGAAATGCAACAAGTAACACGGTTGATTTTGAGAATGGACGGGGTTGGTTTGTAGACTTGCCTGATGTGGGGGAACGCAATCATGTCGATCTAATGCTTGATTCTGGAATTTTATTTGTTCCAACAACCGTGCCGTCAAACACCGTATGTTCTCCAGGCGGATACGGATGGTTTAATTATTTTAATTACGCAACTGGAACGAATCCAAACAAGATTGTTTCTCAAAAATTCAATTCGCCAATCGTAGGGATTAATGTTTATTACTTAAAAGGCCAAAGAAAAATTGGTGTAGTTACGTCAGATGACGGAACCCCAAAAGAACCGTCTGGCAAAGTTCCTTCAGATAATGGCGGCTCTAGAAATTTCGTAGGCAAGAGATTAATTTGGCGTGAATACATTCCTCAAGCTCAATAACTGCCACTCGACCCTTCAATGAATATTGAGGGGTTTTTTCTTTTGGACGCGTAATGTTGGCTATTAATTTCGGGACCGAACAGCCATAGAAGTGAAACAGGGAATCATTGTGTTCAATTTTTATAGAACTATCAAATTCGTTATCAAGTCTCATATTCAAATTGCGCTTAGCAGGAATCTCACTTGTCAAGAGCATTGCTAAGACGACGACTTCTGGAGTCAGTATGAAATTTCGGAAAGAATACGATACGTTCGGCGATATTGACGTTCCAGCAGAACAGTTATGGGGAGCACAGACTCAACGCTCCTTGCATTTTTTCAGCATTTCAACTGAAAAACTTCCGGAAAAACTCATCACTGATCTGGCAAATGTAAAACGTGCCTGTGCCATAGCCAATCGTGATTTGGGAAATTTGCCTACGTCCAAAGCCGATGCCATAATCTCCGCAGCAGAAGAGGTGATCTCCGGTAAGCATTTCTCCGAATTTCCCCTATCCGTTTGGCAAACAGGCTCCGGTACCCAAAGCAACATGAACATGAATGAGGTACTGGCCAACCGTGCATCAGAACTACTTGGCGGGCGCCGTGGGCAGGAGCGGCTCATACATCCAAACGACGACGTCAATCTCGGGCAATCCTCAAACGACATTTTCCCGACAGCCATGCATGTTGCGGCGGCAACCGCGGTGACGCAGACATTGATCGAGCCCTTGCATGCGTTGCGCGACTCCTTCAAAGCGAAATCCGCCGCCTTCAACGACATCGTCAAAATCGGCCGCACCCACCTTCAGGACGCCACGCCGCTTACCCTCGGCCAGGAATTCTCTGGCTATGTCGCCCAGCTCGACCACGCCGAATCCGTCATCAACGCCACGCTCCCTGGGCTCTACGAACTTGCCGTCGGCGGCACGGCGGTCGGTACCGGCCTGAACACCCATCCCGAGTTCGGCGACAGGGTGGCCGCCGAACTCGCACGCAGCACCGGCCTGCCGTTTAAAAGCGCCGCAAACAAGTTCGCCGCACTCGCGTCCCATGACGCCATGGTGGCGGCGCACGGCGCGCTGAAAACACTTGCGGCGGCGCTGATGAAGATCGCCAACGATATCCGATGGCTGGCGTCCGGGCCGCGCTCCGGGTTGGGGGAGATCAGCATTCCCGAGAATGAACCGGGCAGTTCGATCATGCCGGGGAAGGTCAATCCAACGCAGTGCGAAGCGTTGACCATGCTGTGCTGCCAGGTGTTCGGTAACGATGTCGCCATCAACATGGGCGGGGCGATGGGCAATTTCGAATTGAATGTGTTCAAGCCGCTGATCGCACACAATTTCCTGCAGAGCGTGCGCTTGCTGGCTGATGGCATGAAGAGCTTCGACGAGCACTGCGTGCGCGGCATCGAAGCCAATCAGGATCGCATCGCCGAGCTGATGGAGCGCTCGCTGATGCTGGTGACGGCGCTGGCGCCGCATATCGGTTATGACCGTGCGGCGCAGATTGCGAAGCAGGCACACCGTGACGGCAGTACGTTGAAAGAGGCGGCGCTTGCATTGGGTTTTGTGACCGCCGAACAGTTCGATCAATGGGTCCGGCCGGAAGACATGACCCATCCGAAAGCAGGTTAATTCCCGAACGACTGCATGATCTGTTCCCGCAGCCAGCGGTTGGCGGGATCGTTATCGACGTTCGCATGCCAGTACAGGAATACGTCAAAGGCGGGCACTTCGAGCGGGAAGGGCAGGATCTGGTTGTCGAACTGCTGGTTGGCAATACGGGCATAGCGTCCCGGCATGGTCAGGATCAGGTCGGTCTGGCTGACGACCCGGCAAGCGGCGAAGTAATGCTGGCAACGCAGGCGTATGCGCCGTTCAACGCCGAATCGGCTCAATTCAAAATCCTCCAGTCCCAAACCTTTGCGGCGCGAACTCGCGAGGATATGGTCCTGCTTCAAATAGGTCGCAAGGTCCAGTGCACCGTCGATGGCCGGATGCCCTTTGCGCGCGACCACGACCGTCGAATCCTGGTCGATGCGGGTATGCAATATATCGCTGGACAAGGGCAGGAGCACATCGATCGCGCCGTCCAGCGTGCCTGCCGCCAGTTCGCTTTCCAGGTCTCGACGATCAACCTGGCTCGCGGCCAGATCCACGAGCGGCGCACTGCTGCTGACGCGCTGGATGAGCGGCGGCAATATGGTCGCTTCCAACACGTCCCGCAATGCCAGCTTGAACTGCTTGGGCGTGGTTGCCGGATCGAAACGGTCCAGTCCGTTCAACGTGACTTCCAGTCCCCGCAAAGACCGGCGGACCGGCTCGATCATGCTGCGTGCCAACGGCGTTGAGACCATTGCATGGCCCTGACGGATGAAAAGCGGGTCATCGAACATCGTGCGCAACCGCCCCAGCGCGTGGCTGATCGCCGGTTGTGTCAGGTTCAGCTTCTGGCTGGCGCGGGTAACGCTGCCCTCGGTGTAGATGGCTTCAAATACCGTGAACAGGTTCAGGTCTATGCGGGATATATGCATGGAATTGATGGAAGCAGATAATAACTATTCATTTGATAGATTCTATTCCCGAAGTTAAGCTCTTCACAACCGATTAGTAACGACATGTGAAGGCAGTTTTCATGGGACAGATTTACCTGATTCGTCATGGCCAGGCTTCGTTCGGCAGCGCCAATTACGATGAACTTTCCAAGATGGGCCATGAGCAGGCCCGCCACCTCGGCGAGTGGTTCGGCAAATGCCAGCAGAAATTCCATCGTGTCGTCACCGGCGATCTGAAGCGTCACCAGCAGACCGCGCAGGCATGCACCGCCGCCATGCCGGAAGTCCTGCTCCTGGATGCACAGTGGGAAACCGATCCCGGCTTCAATGAATACGACCACCACGAAGTGCTGGTTCGCCATCGCCCCGCCTTCGACGATCCGGCCGCAGTGCATAAATTCTTCGCGGAGACACCGAACGCACGCTATGTAT
Organism: Noviherbaspirillum sp.; assembly: GCF_035944575.1. Classification (GTDB taxonomy): domain Bacteria; phylum Pseudomonadota; class Gammaproteobacteria; order Burkholderiales; family Burkholderiaceae_D; genus Noviherbaspirillum. The sequence goes on along the minus strand of NZ_DASZBA010000231.1, from coordinate 2,708 downwards.
TCCAGGAGCTTTTCCAGAAAGCGATGGCACGGTGGATGAGCGGCGAGCACGATGCCGACTATCGTGAGCCATGGTCGGTATTCCGCACGCGTTGCATCGCGGCGCTGGAACGCGTAATCGACAGCGCCGGCAAGTCGCAGAACATTGCCGTGTTCACCTCGGGCGGAACGATCGCGACGCTGTGCCAGCACGTGCTCGGCTTTCCCGACCGCCAGGTCGCGGAACTGAACTGGTCGCTGGTGAACTGCGCGGTCACGCGGCTGATGTTCCGCCCCGGCGTGACGACGCTGAGTTACCTGAACAGTTTTGCCCACCTCGAAGCACTCGGCCAGCCCGAGATCATTACTTATCGATAACCGACAGGAAAATCATGACGACACCAAATCTTTTCGACCTCAGCGGCAGAATCGCGCTTGTCACCGGCGCCAGCCGCGGCATCGGCGAATCCATCGCCAAAACGCTCGCCGCCTATGGCGCGCATGTCATCGTATCCAGCCGCAAGCAGGAGGGCTGCGAAGCGGTGGTGGCCGCGATCCGCGACGCCGGCGGTTCGGCGGAAGCGATCGCCTGCCATATCGGCGAGATGGCGCAGATCGAAGCGCTGTTCGCGGCAATCGAAAGCAGGCACGGCAAGCTGAACATCCTGGTCAACAATGCGGCGACCAACCCGTATTTCGGTCACATCCTCGACACCGACCTGTCGGCGTTCCAGAAAACGGTTGACGTCAATATCCGCGGCTACTTCTTCAGCTCGGTACTCGGCGCCAAGCTGATGGCGAAGAACGGCGGCGGCAGCATCGTCAACGTGGCGTCGGTAAATGCCATCGTCCCGGGCGATCAGCAGGGCATCTATTCGATTACAAAGGCGGCGGTGATGTCGATGACGCATGCCTTTGCGAAGGAGTGCGCATCGTCCGGCGTTCGCGTCAACGCGCTGCTGCCCGGCGCAACGGATACCAAGTTCGCATCGGCGCTGATGCACAACGAAGAAGTGCTGAAGCGGCTGATGCCGCGTGTGCCGCAGCGGCGCGTCGCGAAGCCCGACGAGATGGCGGGCGCGGTGCTGTACCTGGTATCGGACTCGGCAAGCTACACCACCGGCACGTGCCTGAACGTGGACGGCGGCTATCTGGTCGGCTGATCACGCACTTTCCCGAGGAAAGGAATCCCCATGAGCAATTCGCCGCAAACATTGGCGCCGCAAGCCCGGCAGGCGCTGGAGAAAATCGTGCTCGGCATGCCGATGGCGCAGTTCCTCGGGTTGAAGTTTCTTGGCATCGAGCAGGGCGCGGTCTCGCTGGAGATTCCATACCGGGAGGAACTGAGTTTTCGTCCCGGCCAGATGCAGGCGACGGCGATTTTCGCGGCGGCCGATTTCGCCGCCGTCGCCGCCGCAGGGACGATGCTGCCGCCGGGCTGGATCAATGCGAGCATCGACTGCACGCTGAAGATCGTCGGCCCGGCCAATGGCGAACGTCTGCTTGCGCGTGGACGCATCATCACGCCGGGCAAGCTGATCACGGTGTGCGCGGCGGACGTGTATTCGGTGCGCGGCGGCGAGGAGACGCTCTGCGCCACCGCATTGGCCACCGCGCGCAATATCGAAGTCGGAAGATAAATTAATCATCGTGCATAGAACGCACCACTTACCGGAGTAACGAATGGATTTCCAATACAGTCCCAAGGTACAAGAACTGCAGAAGCGGCTGATCGCCTTCATGGATGAGCATATCTATCCGAATGAAGCGAAGTTCCATCATGAGATCGCGGAGAACCGCCGCAAGGGCGACGCCTGGGTGCCGACCGTGCTGATGGAGGAGTTGAAGAAGAAGGCACGCGCGGCGGACTTGTGGAATCTGTTCCTGCCCGAATCAGAGCATGGCGCGGGTCTCACCAATCTCGAATATGCGCCGCTGTGCGAAATCATGGGCCGGGCGAGCTGGTCGCCGGAAGTGTTCAACTGTTCTGCCCCGGACACAGGCAACATGGAAGTGCTGGCGCGTTACGGCACGCCGGAGCACCAGAAGCAATGGCTGGTGCCACTGCTGAACGGCGAAATCCGTTCCTGCTTCGCGATGACCGAGCCGGCGGTTGCGTCGTCGGACGCGACCAATATCGAAAGCCGCATCGAACGCGATGGCGACGAGTATGTAATCAATGGCCGCAAATGGTGGTCCTCCGGCGCCAATGATCCGCGCTGCAAGGTTTTCATCTTCATGGGCAAGACCGATCCCGACAATCCCAACAAGCACCAGCAGCAATCGATGATCATCGTGCCGCGTGACACGCCGGGCGTGAACATCCTGCGCCATCTGCCGGTGATGGGCTTCGACGATGCGCCGCATGGCCATGCGGAGATCGTGTTCGAGAACGTAAGGGTGCCGGCATCCAACATGCTGCTCGGCGAAGGCCGCGGCTTTGAAATTGCGCAAGGCCGGCTCGGGCCGGGCCGTATCCACCACTGCATGCGATTGATCGGCCTGGCCGAGCGCGCCCTGGAAAAAATGTGCCAGCGAACGCTGACACGCGTGGCGTTCGGCAAGCCCGTCGCGGAGCAGACGGTCACGCTGGAACGCATCGCGGAGGCGCGCATCATGATCGACCAGGCGCGTTTCCTGGTATTGAATGCGGCGCAGATGATGGACACGGTGGGCAACAAGGCGGCTGCCAAGGAGATCGGCATGATCAAGGTGGCCGCGCCGAACATG
>NZ_DASZBA010000230.1:0-6832 GCF_035944575.1 Noviherbaspirillum sp. | reverse complement strand
CCGCCCGTCCGGATTGCTGGGCCGGCCGCAGGCGCCGAGCCGCAGCTACGGCGAGATGGAAGAACCGCTGCGGCCCGCGAGCAAGCTGTACACCATCATCGGCGCGGTGCTTCTTGTCGCGCTGATCGCCTTGCCGCTGCTGTTGTCCGGTCTGCCGTACATGACCGTGCTGGCGATCGACCTGATGGTGGCGGCACTGTTCGCGGCCAGCCTGCATTTCATAATGGGCCCGGCCGGCATGCACTCCTTCGGGCATGCGGCGTATTTCGGTCTCGGCGCGTATGGCGCGGCGATCCTGGTGCGCAGCCTGCAGCTGCCGATGGAAGTCGCGCTGGTTGCCGGTCCGCTGGTGGCTGCCGCGGGTGCGCTTCTGTTCGGCTGGTTCTGCGTGCGCCTGTCGGGCGTCTACCTGGCGATGCTCACGCTGGCCTTTGCGCAGATCACCTGGGCCATCAGCTACCAGTGGGATGCCGTCACCGGCGGCAGCAACGGCCTGACGGGCGTGTGGCCGGCGTCGTGGCTGTCGGACCGGACCGCCTACTACTACCTCACGCTCGCCATTGTTGTCGCCGGCGTTCTGCTGCTGCGGCGGACACTGTTCTCGCCGTTCGGGTATGCGATGCGGGCCAGCCGCGATTCGGTGCTTCGGGCCGACGCCATCGGGATCGATGTGAAGCGGCTGCAATGGGTCGCATTCGTCATCGCCGGCCTGGCCGCCGGCGTGGCGGGCAGCTTGTTCGCCTTTTCAAAGGGCAGCATTTCGCCGGAAACCCTGCATGTCGGCAGGTCGGTGGACGGTATCGTGATGGTGATGCTCGGCGGCATACAAACCCTGGTCGGGCCGATCGTCGGCGCGGTCACCTTCGGTTGGCTCCATGACACGGTGGCGCGCAGCACCGACTACTGGCGCGCCATGCTGGGCGGCATCATCCTGTTGCTGGTGCTGCTTTTCCCGCAGGGCATCGCCGGCTATATCCGCCAGCTGTCCAACAACCTGGCTGACCGCAAGGCCGGCTCCAAGGGAGTGCACTGATGAGCCTCATGACGGTAAACAACCTCGGTAAGTCCTTCGGCGGCGTCAAGGCGGTCGACGGCATCAGCTTCGACCTTGCCGCCGGCGAATTGCTTGCATTGATCGGCCCCAACGGCGCCGGCAAATCCACCACCTTCAACATGGTGAACGGCCAGCTCAGGGCGGATGCCGGATCGATCAAGCTCGACGGAAAGGAACTGGTCGGGCTCAAGCCGCGCGAGATCTGGCGGATGGGCGTCGGCCGCACCTTCCAGATCGCCGAAACCTTCGCGTCGCTGACGGTGGTGGAAAACGTCCAGATGGCATTGATCTCGGCGGACGGAAAACTGTTTTCGATGTGGCGCAAGGCGGCCGCGCACAAGCGCGAGGAGGCGCTCGCGCTGCTTGACCAGGTCGGCATGGCGGCGCAGGCGGACCGCCCGTGCAGCGTGCTGGCCTACGGCGACGTCAAGCGCGTCGAGCTCGCCATCGCGATGGCCAACAAGCCAAAACTGCTATTGATGGACGAGCCGACCGCCGGCATGGCGCCGAAGGAGCGCAATGAACTGATGGCACTGACCAAGAAGCTGGTCACCGAACGCGACATGGCGGTGCTGTTTACCGAGCACAGCATGGACGTGGTATTCGCCTACGCCGACCGGATGATCGTGCTGGCCCGCGGGCGCCTGATCGCCGGCGGTGCGCCGCATGAAATCCGTGACCATCCGAAAGTGCAGGAAGTCTACTTCGGCACCGGGAAGACATTCGAGAAGAACAGGAAGAAGGAGGCCGTTTGATGCAGACGACGCTGTCAACGCAGGCAACGCACACCGCGGCGGCTGGGACCGTGAATGGCGCGGCGAAGGAAAAACTGCTGGACGTCAAGGGGCTGAATGCCTGGTACGGCGCCGCGCAGATCCTCTTCAACGTCGACCTCAACGTCCGCCGGGGCGAGGTAGTGGCGTTGATGGGCCGCAACGGCGCCGGCAAGTCGACATCCCTGAAAGCCATCATCGGGCTGCTGCAAAAACGACGCGGCGAGATCAATTTCATGGGCAAGGACATTTCCACCGCCCAGCCGCACGACATCGCGGCGCGCGGCCTCGGGTTCGTGCCGGAAGACAGGCGCATCTTCACCGACCTGAGCGTGATGGAAAACCTCGACGTCGGTCGGCAGCCGCCCCGCCATTGGCCGGACGGCTCGCCCGCGCCGGCATGGAACCCGGAGCGTCTGTTCAAGCTGTTTCCCAACCTCGGCGAAATGCCGAATCGGCCGGGCGGGCGCATGAGCGGCGGCGAGCAGCAGATGCTGACCATGGCGCGCACGCTGATGGGCAATCCCTACCTCGTGCTGCTGGACGAACCGTCGGAAGGCGTGGCGCCGGTGATCGTCGAACAGATGGTGCTGATGATCCTGGAGATGAAGTCGGAGGGTGTCAGCATCCTGCTGTCGGAACAGAACATGCATTTCGCCGAACTGGTATCGGACCGCGCCTACGTCCTTGAAAAAGGCCAGATCCGGTTCGAGGGATCGATGGACGAACTGGCCGCGAACGAATCGGTCCGGCAGGCCTACCTGAGCGTATGAGGCACCACCCGCAATGAGCAATCCGCCTTTGTCGCTGACGGTCAACGGCGAGCGGCACAGCCTCGACGTGCCGGGCGATGCGCCACTGCTGATGGTATTGCGCAACGACCTTCAGCTCAACGGACCAAAGTACGGCTGCGGACTCGGCCAGTGCGGCGCCTGCTCGGTGCTGGTCGACGGCAAATGCGCGCGGGCCTGCGTCATTCCGGTACGCGGCGTGGCAGGCCGGCATGTCACCACGCTGGAAGGGCTCGGCAATGTGCAATCGCCGCATATCGTGCAGCAGGCGTTCATCGAAGAGCAGGCCGCCCAGTGCGGCTACTGCCTCAATGGCATGATCATGGCGACAGTCGCCTTGCTGAAGGCCAATCCGCGCCCGACGGACACGGAAATACGGGATGCGCTGGCGCACAACCTCTGCCGTTGCGGAACGCATATCGAGATCCTGCAGGCGGTGCATCGCGCGGCCCGCCGTCTTGCGGAATCCAAAGAGGCACAGCGATGAGCCGGCGCGCGGATACCCCGGCGAGCCGGCGGGATTTTCAAGATGCCGTGGGCGTACTGCTGATCACCCGCGAACCGCCGCCGCCCCCGCCGCCGGTGAAGGGCCAGCCTGCGGCCGTGCCCGGCAATCCCGCCGAGGGTGTTGAAATCCTGATCGCGGTATGGGACGACGGCAGCGTCACCGCGCTCAACGGCCACGTTGATCTCGGCACCGGCATCCGTACCGCGCTCGCCCAGATCGCCGCCGAGGAACTGGATGTCCCGATGGACCGGATCAACATGGTCCTTGGCGACACCACCCGCGCGCCGAACCAGGGTGCAACCATCGCCAGCGCATCGATTCAAATCCACGCCGTGCCGCTGCGCATCGCCGCCGCGCAGGCGCGTACCTGGCTGGTGGCGCAAGCTGCCGAGCGACTTGGCGTGCATGCCGCCGAACTCGCCGTCGACGCCGGCATCGTGTCGGTGCGCGGCCAGGCGGAGCGGGCGATCAGTTATGCCGAGCTGGTGCAGGGGCGGCACGTCGAACTCCTGCTCGATGCCGGAACGCCGATCAAGCGCCCGGAAGATTACAAGCTGGTCGGCCAGAGCATGCCTCGTGTCGACATTCCCGCAAAAGCGACAGGCGAACTCACCTTTGTGCACGATCTGCGCGTGCCCGGCATGCTGCATGGCCGCGTCATCCGCCCGCCCTATGCCGGTGCCGACCACGGCGACTTCATCGGCAATACCCTTGAATCGGTCGATGAGCAGTCGATCGCCCATATTCCGGGCATCGTGGCGGTGGTCACCATCGGCGATTTCGTCGGTGTCGTCGCGCAGCGCGAAGAGCATGCCGAACAGGCAATGCGCGAGCTGGTGGTGACGTGGAAGGATTGGCCGGCGCTGCCCAATCTGGCGAACCTCGAAGTCGCGCTGCGCAACAATCCATCCACCCGCAGGGTGGTGGCGGAGCAGGGCGACGTCGATGCGGCACTGGCGAACGCGGCGGTGCGCATGGACCGGACCTATGTCTGGCCTTACCAGCTGCATGCATCGATCGGTCCGTCGTGCGCGGTTGCCGACTGGCGTTCCGACCGCATGACGGTATGGGCAGGCAGCCAGAATCCGCACGTGCTGCGTGCCGATCTCGCCAAGCTGATGGATCTGCCCGATGTCGCCATCGATGTCATCCGCATGGAAGCCGCCGGCTGCTACGGGCGCAACTGCGCCGACGATGTCGCCGCCGACGCGGCGCTGCTGTCCCGCGCGGTCGGCCATCCGGTACGCGTGCAGCTTACCCGCGAGCAGGAACACCAGTGGGAGCCGAAGGGCGCGGCCCAACTGATGGAAGTGCGCGGCGGACTGAATGCCGACGGCAGCGTGGCCGCCTATGACTTCCAGACCTCGTATCCATCCAACGGCGCGCTGACGCTGGCCCTGCTGCTGACAGGCAAGGTCAGCCCGGGCGCGGTTGCCTACGAGATGGGCGACCGCACCTCGGTGCCGCCCTACGACTATCAGAATCTGCGCGTGGCCATCAACGACATGGCGCCCATCCTGCGCGCCTCGTGGCTGCGCGGCGTCTCGGCCTTGCCGAATTCCTTCGCCCATGAAAGCTATATCGACGAGCTGGCCGCCGAGGCGGGCGTGGATCCGGTGGAATTCCGGCTGCGTTACCTGAAGGATGACCGCGCCGCCGAACTGGTACGGGCCACCGTTGAACGCGCCGGCTGGCTGCCGCATACAAAGCCGCAACAGCAACCGCCCGACGGTGATTTCCTCAAGGGACAGGGTTTCGCCTATGCGCGTTATACGCACAGCCGCTTTCCCGGCTTCGGCGCCGCGTGGGCGGCCTGGGTGGCCGACGTGGAAGTCAACCGCAACACCGGCGAAGTGCATGTGCGCCGCGTCGTGGTGGGGCAGGACGCCGGGCTGATGATCAATCCGGCGGGCGTCAGGCAGCAGATCCACGGCAATGTCGTGCAGACAACCAGCCGTGCCCTGAAGGAAGAAGTGCAGGTCGACAGCCGCAAGAATACCGTCGTCAGCAAGGAATGGGGCAGCTATCCGATCCTGAACTTCCGCGAAGTGCCGGTCATCGACGTGATGATGATGCAACGGCCGGACCAGCCGCCGCAGGGCGCCGGCGAATCGTCATCGGTGCCGGGAACGGCCGCCATCGCCAACGCGATTTTCGATGCCACGGGCGTGCGATTCCGCCAGCCGCCGTTCACCGCGGAAGTGGTCAAGGCCGCATTGCATCCCCCGCCTGCCGAGCCGGCGAAACCGCCACGCACCCGGCGACCGTGGTGGGCCATTGCGGGTGCACTGGTGGCCGGCCTCGGCGCGGCGGCTTTCGGCATGCGGCCGGCCATTCCCGAGGTGGCGCGGATCGACCCGTCGATCTACACGGCGGAAACCATCGAACGCGGCCGCCGCCTCGCCGCCGCCGGCGACTGCACCGTCTGCCATACCGCGCCCAATGGCGCGCGCAATGCCGGCGGCCGCGCGCTCGACACGCCGTTCGGCAAGATCTACACCACCAATCTCACGCCCGATCCGGAAACAGGCATCGGCAAATGGTCGTTCACCGCCTTCCAGCGTGCGATGCGGGAAGGCATTTCGCGTGACGGCCGGCATCTGTATCCGGCGTTTCCCTACACCTCGTTCACCAAGGTGACCGACGACGATCTGATGGCGCTCTATGCCTACCTGATGACGCAGCCGCCGGTACGCACCGAAGTGCCTGAAACGAAGCTGGCGTTTCCCTTCAGCGTGCGGCCGATGATGGGCTTATGGAACGCGCTCTACCTCAAGCCCGGTCCCGATGCCGCGGACCCCGCGCGATCGGCGCAATGGAATCGCGGCGCCTATCTCGTCAACGGCCTTGGACATTGCACCGCCTGCCACACGCCGCGCAATGCACTCGGCGCGGAAAAAGCCGGCAGGCACTATCTGGGCGGCGCGGTGATCGACGGCTGGGAAGCGCCGCCCCTCACCTCGATCACCCACGCGCCGGTGCCGTGGACCGAGCAGGAGCTGTTCCGTTATCTGCGCTACGGCCATACTGAACATCACGGCGTCGCCGCCGGTCCGATGATGCCGGTGGTGCAGGAACTGGCGACCCTGCCGGAACAGGATGTGCGGGCGATGGCGCACTACCTCGCGTCATTCAATGCGGCGGGCACGGGGCAGGATGCGCAAGCCGCTGCCGGCGAACTCGTCGCCGCCGCCAAGGTCCGCGCCGGCCGTGTCATCGATGCCGACAGCCGCCTTTTCTCGACCGCCTGCGGAAGCTGCCATCACGACGGCAACGGTCCGGCATTGCTCGGGCTGAACAAGCCATTCGCCTTGAACAGCAACCTGCACAGCGGCACGCCCGACAACCTCGTGCAGGTCATCCTCAACGGCGTGCCGGAGACGGTGAGCAGGGACGGCGGTTACATGCCGGCGTTCAAACACAGCCTGAACGACGAGCAGATCGCCCGCATCGCCGGCTATATGCGGCAGCGTTATGCGCCCGACAAGCCGGCATGGAACGGTATCGAGCAAACCGTCGCCAAGTTGCGTGCCGCACACGAATAATTCATCTCACGGAGACCATCATGGCATCATCGAAAGTGCAATTCCACTGGGACGACCCGCTGCTGCTGGACCAGCAGCTGACATCCGAAGAGCGCGCCGTGCGCGACGCCGCCCACGCCTACTGCCAGGACAAGCTGCAGCCGCGCGTCCTGGAAGCGTTC